>JABJKL010000199.1 GCA_018660405.1 Pseudomonadota bacterium
CGATGAAGCAAAAATGAAAGGCTTAATCGAGCCTGCTCTTTTCGTCGTTGGTGATATTAATGATCATAAGGCGTTAATAGAGCTTTTCACCGATGTTGATGTTGTCATTCATACCGTTTCAAACTTTAGAATAGTCAAGGGTACTGACGAGAGTTATTACCAAACGAATCAAAAGGGCACTGAGTCTGCTCTGCAGGTCGCACAAGTGTGCCGCGTAAAACGCTTTATCCATACGTCAACCATTGGCGTGCATGGTAATGTTAAGCAAACTCCAGCGAAAGAAGAGTCACCCCTGAATCCAGGCGATTTGTATCAGTCCACCAAGTTGCTAGCAGAGAATGCCTGCAAGGCGGTTGCGGCGCAGGGCAAGATGGAGGTTGTTGTAGTGCGGCCGACTTCACAATATGGCCCTGGCGATCTACGTATGCTCAAGATGTTTCGAATGATCCAAAACCAACGTTTTTTGTTGATTGGGCGGTGCCGCGAAAATTTCCACGCAGTTTATATAGATGATCTGGTAAGAGCCTATCAATGCATTCTGAAAACCCCCGATCTTAACGGCCAGGTTTTCTTTATCGGTGGAGAACGTTATTTAAGTCTACAAGAGTACATAGATTCGGCCGCACGCGCGCTGGGTGTTAAGAAACCGGGCTTGCGAGTACCTTACTGGCCGGTACATTTTGCCGGATGGTTATGCGAACTCATATGTAAACCACTGGGTGTAGAACCACCATTACATCGACGGCGCGTCAAGTTTTTTAAAAATAACCGCGCGTTTGATATCTCGCGAGCGGAACGAGTTCTCGGCTACGTGCCACAGGTAGATCTTGACGAGGGTATGCGTCGCACCGTCAAATGGTATCGTGCACAAGGGCTTCTCGACTAAAGTAAATGCAGTAGTAGTTTCTCTTTACGACTTATTCTTGCCTGTTTATCGGGTCACTATTAGTCGTATCTTCCTGATCGACTGCTTGCTCGCCCGGAGTTGCTTGATCGATAGCATTCTCATCCGATTCTAGGGCTAAATTTGCTTCTGGTTCTGCCATAGCGGCAAAGTAATTTTGCGCATCGGGTATCAGTCGCTGAAAATAGTTTTCGAGTTCCAGTTCCAAAAATTGAGAAGGGTCTACCAGGTCGCCATTAAGCACAAGTTGCCAGGAGATTTCCCGGCTTACGTCGTTTCCCCGAAGAATTCCCGCGGTAAATAGTGCGACTATTTCTCCAGATTCAACGGCATCTCCAACACCAACCTCTGCGTCGTATTCACCTTTGAGTATGCTAAACATGCCTTGTCCATGATCGATAACAATTTGGGCAACACCGCTATCTCCAATAAATTCGGCTTTGTGAATAATGCCGGCTGATGGCGCGACGACCTGCGCTGGAACTTTAGTGCTACGAAAGATAAGCGCATCTACGGGTTCTAGTTGACCGCTGGGGTAACGAACATAGACACCGAAGGCATCTTGCTCCATAGAGCCTTCCATTAGTGGTGCGACAAAGGGCAATGAAAAAAATCGCTCTTCTTGCCACTGCCCAACCAACTTTAAGGCCGAATCATCATCGTCATCTTCGGCCAGGGCGTTGCGTAAATACTCCTCAATTCGCGAAGTTATTGTTCTGCTCAGGCGCAGCTTTTGTTCTTTAGGTTTCACGCTAATGGTGATCAAGTCGTCGCTTTTTTCGTTTGCTGAATTATTTCTGGTCAGCAGATAATTACCGGGCGCGGTGAGCAGATCGATTCCAACCAGGCCTAACCAAATACCGTGCTCCGCCTGGTTATCCAATAAGGCAATACGTTTTAACCCAAATCGAACAATGGGTTTGTCAAAACTAAATATTGGCACCAGCGCCAACCCACCCGGCATCAGATTTCCGCCGATTTCTTGAGCACTGACCATTTTGCTTGAGCATGCCGCCAGCACGATCACTAACAACTGCTTCCACAATTTCATTGTTTATGATCTCCTTCAGTGCCTGGAGCTCGCTCAATATTATGTTGAAAAAGCTCTAGAACCTGTGTGGATACCTCACCATCCGACAGGATGACCTTTAGTTTATCTCCCACACTGAGCTGTTCAATGGACTTTACACAGGCTTTATCGAGTTGCGCCAGGGCATAGCCACGTTCCAGTATTCCCAGGGGGCTAACCAAACGAAGCTTCTCTGCTGCCAGGGCCATTTTGCTTTGTTGTTCTTTTAATACCGAACGGATTTGCGAATGCAGGCGAATAGTGTTCTGTGCAACATGCCCACGGCGATCGGCCAACTGTTTTTTCGGATGTAATCGTCGCAAGCTCAGCTGGGCGGTAGAAGACTGTAGTTTTGCTTGTCGGCAACGGCTTAATAGTGCGCGATGCATTTGCTTGCCAAGTAACTGCGTAGCACTGAACCGTATGCTTAAACTTCGCCCAGGGCTGGTAATCGATCGGCCGAGCAAATCAACGGCCTGAGCTTTGGCTTGCAAACGTTGACCTAGCAGCACCCGCATACGCAGTCCACGAGCAGCAAGTTCCGCCAGTAATGTGGAACGTTCTGGTGCAACGAGTTCTGCGGCGGCAGTTGGAGTCGCCGCGCGTACATCTGCGACAAAATCGGCAATCGTAAAGTCTACTTCATGCCCGATGGCACTGATAATGGGCAGTGGATAGGCCGCAATTAGACGAGCAAGCTCCTCGTTATTAAAGCAGGCGAGATCTTCAATAGACCCGCCACCTCGCGCAATAATAACCACATCGCATTGCTCGTGTTTAGCACAATCTTTCAATGCATTGGCTAACGCGCGTGGGGCCTCAGCGCCTTGTACAAGGCTATGATAGATGACCACAGGTAGCCCCGGGTTGCGACGCTTAAGAGTACTCAAAATATCGTGCAGTGCTGCTCCGGATGATGAAGTAACAATGCCTAATCGTTTCGGAAATTGGGGAATCCTTTGTTTGTTCTGCTCAGCAAATAAACCCTCGCCTGCAAGTTTGCGCTTGAGCTCTTCAAACTGCTTTAACAGCTGTCCTGAACCTGCCTCCTTTATCTCTTCGACGATGAGTTGAACGTCACCCCGCGCCTCATAAAGGGTGAATTTTGCGCGTACCTGAACCAATTGTCCTTCTTCCGGTTTGGTGGTATTTCGCGCTGCTTGATTACCAAAGGCTCGGTTACGAACCCCTCGGTTTCTAAACATCGCACAACGAATTTGTGTGTTGTCGTCTTTGAGCGTGAAATACAGATGTCCCGAGGCCGGTGCACGTAACGAAGAAATTTCACCTTCCAGCCAAACCGAGCGATAACTCATCTCAAGCAGAGATTTAACCTCGGCGAGAAATTCAGACACCTGATAAATGTGATCGACGTTCGACATATTAATATTTTAATTTCCTACGTGTGGCTGGGGGCCAAGTTTAAAATGGGTTTGCAAGTTAGCGAGTGATTATAACCGCGGTGAGCCTAAATCAATAATGCGCCCGTGTTTAGTTAAGCGTCAAAACACGGTACGATTCGGCCACATAGTAGGCACATAGTAGCAGGCTCAATTAAACCCCCATGGATCTAAAAAAGAAGTTAGAAACTGTCCGTATTCCCTTGCTTGATCGCTCTTTGGCCGACTTATCTTGCCTGGAGTCAGCGGAACTTGCCGATGGAATTGCAAAGGTGACCCTAAAAGCAGGATTTCATTTGGAAAGCGTTACCTCTGCCCTTGAAAGTGCGCTGCTTGAGGCTCTCGCCGATGGCACTGATGGTGAAGCTGTCAACAAAGTCGAGTTAACCATCGACAGCGAGGTCGTTAGTCAACGAGTTCAAGGCGGATTGAGCCCCCTGCGGGGCGTAAAAAATATGATTGCCATCGCGTCCGGAAAAGGAGGTGTCGGTAAGTCTACGGTAACCGCAAACCTCGCGGTATCGCTTGCGATGGATGGTGCTGCGGTGGGTGTGCTTGATGCTGATGTATACGGTCCTAGCCAGCCCCGCATGTTTGGTGTGTCTGGCAAGCCTGAGTTTGCGAATGAGCAGATGTTCATTCCGCCCAGCGCGCATGGCGTTAAAATAATGTCGTCTGGCTTAATGGTCGATGAGGAAACTCCGATGATCTGGCGGGGGCCGATGGTTACCCAGGCGCTGGATCAACTATTGAATCAAACGGTCTGGGGTGAGCTCGACTATTTGTTAATCGATTTGCCACCCGGCACGGGTGATACGCAGTTGTCTTTGTCTCAAAAAGTACCGGTGTCTGGTTCGATAATAGTCACCACACCGCAAGATATCGCCTTGTTAGATGCTCGCCGGGCTTACCGGATGTTTGAGAAAGTAGAAATACCGGTGCTGGGTGTCATTGAAAATATGAGTACCCACGTTTGCAGTGAATGCGGTCATGAAGAGCATATATTTGGTCAGGGCGGTGGAGAAAAAATGGCGCAGGATTATGGGCTGGAATTTTTAGTCGACGTGCCGCTAGATATTGATGTACGCATACAGGCAGACGAGGGCACGCCCGTTACGTTACAATCTCCCGAGTCAACGATTGGTATAGCGTATCGTACAGCGGCGCTCAAGATTGCTGCGGCACTCGCTAAACGCAGGAAGGATTACTCCAAGCTTTTTCCGAAAATCGTCGTTGAGAATTGAGAGTTGAAAATTGAGAGCTGAGAATTGAGAACTGAGAATTGAACTATGGCGGGTAACACAATAGGGCAGGCGTTCAGCGTGACGACCGCAGGCGAGAGCCATGGAAGTGCGCTTTTGGCGATTGTAGACGGCTGCCCTCCCGGTTTAGAGTTATCTGAAAATGATTTGCAACCTTGGCTGGACAAGCGTCGACCAGGGGCATCGAAGTACACCACTCAACGAAAGGAGTCCGATACGGTTGAGATTTTGTCGGGCATTTTTGAAGGAAAAACCACCGGCGCACCGATTGGCTTGTTGATTAAAAATGAGGATCAGCGCTCCAAAGATTATTCCGAAATTGCCGACAAGTTTCGCCCGGGCCATGCCGATTACACCTATATGCATAAATACGGCTTTCGTGATTATCGCGGTGGTGGGCGATCGTCGGCGCGGGAAACCGCGATGCGGGTTGCGGCTGGCAGCATTGCTCGCAAGTACTTAAGTGAGCGTCTGGGAATTACCATTACCGGCTATTTGGCCGCCATGGGTGGTATTCAGGCCGAGTCGCTGGATTTTTCTGAAATAGATAATAATCCTTTCTTTTCACCTGACGCGAGCAAGGTGAAGCCGATGGAAGATTTGATTAAGGCCCTGAGAAAGGGCGGTGACTCCATTGGTGCACGGGTGAATGTGCGAGCCAGCGGTGCGCCTGCGGGCTTGGGAGAACCTGTGTTTGACCGGCTAGATGCTGATTTGGCAAAGGCGATGATGAGTATCCCGGCGGTGAAGGCTGTTGAAATAGGGGCCGGTTTTGCGTCGGTAGAACAACATGGCTCAGAGCACAGGGATGAGATTTTCCCGGACGGATTTGCGAGTAATGATGCTGGTGGTGTGCTGGGTGGCATTAGTAGCGGCCAGGATTTGGAGGTAAGCATTGCGCTTAAGCCAACATCCAGCATCACCAAGCCAGGAAATTCAGTGAACGCGGCGGGCGAGCCAGTTCAATTGGTAACCAAAGGCAGACACGATCCTTGCGTGGGCATCAGGGCAGTGCCGATTGTTGAAGCAATGTTAGCGATTACTGTAATGGATCACTATCTGCGGCAAAGGGCGCAGAATGCTGATGTCGAATTGCAAGTTCCGACAATTCCGGCTTCACGAGACTAGTCGGCACGCTCCACATAATCGCCGGTCTCGGTATTCACTTTAATTTTATCGCCAACGTTTACAAACGGCGGCACGGTAACCCGTATGCCGGTTTCCAAAGTGGCCGGTTTACCACCACCGGCGGCAGTTTGTCCTTTAACGACAGTTTCAGTTTCGGCGATGGTGAGCACCACATTATCGGGTAACTCCATACCAATCGGGTTGTCGTTATGAAAGCTAATCTGAACCTCTGTATTGGGTAACAAAAAGCCGATCTGCGCTTCGATAGTGTCTCCAGGAATGGTTAATTGCTCAAAACTCTCCATATCCATAAACACATGCTCGGTTCCATCCGCATATAGATACTGCATTTTATGCGACTCAACGTGGGCTTTTTCAACCTTGTCCGCCGAGCGGAACCGCTCGTTGAGTTTTGTACCGGCACTCACTTCCTTCATTTCTATTTGAACAAACGCACCGCCTTTACCGGGTTTTACATGATCTTTTTTCAGCACACGCCACAATTTGCCCTGGTGCTCAATCAAGCTACCAATGCGTATATCAAAAGCGGAAATCTTCGGCATGAATCAATGTCTCTACTGTTTGGAAGTGGGCGCGATTTTATGGTCTGATGTCGATGCAAGGCAAGCCTTATACAAAAAGAACTTTGCACGATTGTTATTTTATCCTCTGGCGGCGTTAAAATCGTACTCAATCGGTCATTTATGAAATATAAACTCCCTCATTCCGTGCGTTTTTGCCTTGGCTGGCCCGTTACGAGAGGAATAAAATCCCTGCTCGTGCAAAGCCCTCTGTCAACTAAACGTTTATCACAAACTTTGCCGTAATATGAATTCAGGTTTCGATCTTAACTGCCGCGCGTGCACCCGGCTTGCCGATTTTATGGATCAGGTGAAGTTGGAAAACCCCGGCTATCATTGCCGACCGGTACCACCCTTTGGGGATGCAGCAGGCGAAGTGTTGGTTGTCGGCCTGGCGCCAGGCATGCACGGTGCCAATGCTACAGGTCGGCCATTCACTGGGGATTATGCCGGTGTTTTGCTCTACGAAACGCTCCACAAGTACGGCTTTGCCAGCAAGGCGGAATCTTTGGCCATAGACGATGGTTTGGTGCTAAGCGACTTGCGCATTACCAACGCGGTGAAGTGTCTGCCACCGGGCAATAAGCCGCTTACCGACGAAGTTAAAAAATGTAACGGATTCTTGCAGAATGAGCTAACAGCAGAGGATAATCGAATTCGCGTCATTCTGGCGCTCGGCACCGTTGCACACCATGCGGTACTTAGAGCTTTTGCGTTGAAATTGAAAGACTATCCTTTTGGGCATCTAAATGAGCATCAGCTTCCGTCTGGCCAGATATTGCTGGATTCCTATCATTGCAGCCGCTACAACACGAATACCAAACGTTTAACCGAAGATATGTTTCATCAGGTGTTCGCAAGAGCGCGCGCGATCATGTTGAAGGAACACTGAGTGATGGTGTTCGATAGTAAAACGTTTTTGGCCGGTGCTTCCATCGCACCCGGCGTATATCGAATGTACGCAGAGGACGATTTACTGCTGTATGTCGGAAAAGCCAAAAACCTGAAAAAGCGCCTGACGAGCTATTTTCGCACTACTGGATTATCAACCAAAACCCAGGCCATGATGGCGCGGGTACATAAAATCGAAACCAGTATTACGCACACCGAAAATGAAGCATTACTGCTCGAATCCAATCTGATAAAAGAGCTTAAACCGCGCTACAACGTGTTGCTTCGCGATAGCAAGAGTTACCCCTATATTCATCTGGATACCAGCCATGTTTTTCCTCGAGTGTCACTGTATCGTGGTGATCGTTCGGGGCCGGGTCGCTTTTTTGGCCCGTATGCCAACGCCTATGCGGTGCGCGAAACCTTATCCCACCTGCAAAAAGTGTTACCCGTTCGCCAGTGCGAAGATACCTATTATCACAACCGTACGCGGCCGTGCCTGCAATACCAGATTAAGCGTTGCACCGCTCCGTGCGTGGGCTTGATATCAGAGACAATCTATAATGAGGACGTCGAGCAGGCTGTTTTATTCCTCACCGGAAAGGACCAAACGCTGACCGATAAACTCATAGCTAAAATGGACGTGGCGGCAAAAGACCTGGACTTTGAACAAGCGGCCTTTTATCGAGACCGGATTAACGCTCTGCGAAAAATACAGGCCAATCAGTCGATTAACAGCGAAGCAGGGGACGCCGATGTGCTTTCACTGGCCACAGCGCATGGCAAGTATTGTGTTGAAGTACTGTTCTTGCGTAATGGCCGGAACAGTGGCAGTAATCCGTATTATCCGTCTGTGATATTGGATAACGAAGCTGATGAGGTGATTGCTGCGTTTATTCAGCAATTTTATTTAAACAAAACCGTGCCTAAATTGTTGGTGTGTGACCCGCTACCCGCCAATTCACAGTGGCTCGCAGAAGTGATGAGCGAGCAAGTAGGGCATAAAGTAAAAATCGTCAGTAATGTGCGTGGCGACCGTAAACAGTGGCTAGAACATTGCCAGATAAACGCAGATCTTCACTTGAGCAAGCATCTGGAAGATCGCAGCACCCTGGAGCAACGTTTTCTAGCGCTCACCCAGGCACTGGAGCTAACAAGCGCACCGGCGCGCATCGAGTGTTTTGATATCAGCCATACGCAAGGCGAGGCAACCGTGGCCAGTTGTGTGGTATTTGGGCCAGAAGGCGCGATCAAATCGGATTACCGGCGTTATAACATCAAAGATATCGTCGGCGGTGACGACTATGCCGCGATGGAGCAAGTGCTAAAACGACGCTATAAGAAGATTATCGAGGGTGTGGGTAGATTCCCCGATCTGGTGCTTATCGATGGCGGTAAAGGCCAGTTGGGCGTTGCCAAAGAAGTCGTGGAAGAACTCGGTTGCGCGGATAAATTTAAACTGATCGGAGTCGCCAAAGGCGAGAGCCGCAAACCAGGGCTTGAAAAACTCTTTTTTACCGATCGCAAGTTGCCGCTATTATTGGGAACACATTCGCCCGCACTTCATTTGATTAATCAGATTCGCGACGAGGCACACCGCTTTGCTATTAGTGGCCATCGGTTAAAAAGGGGCAAATCAAGAACCAGTTCTGCGCTGGAAGAAATTCCGGGCATTGGCGCTAAACGCAGGCAGACGCTATTGAAACATTTTGGAGGCCTGCAAGGCGTTCGGGCGGCAGGCGTCAAAGATTTGAGTCTGGCGCCGGGTGTCAACGAAGAGCTGGCCGAACGCATATACAATTATTTACAAACTCTTTAGTAAATTTCTATATAAATTGAGGGCAAAATAACAATCGTGCAAAGGTCTCAAACTCGGTCATAATAGCGCTATGTGGAACATACCCAACATTCTGACCTTATTGCGCATCGTCGTTATTCCGGCTCTGGTGGTGGTTTATGTGTTAGACCGACCGTGGAGCGGATTGGTGGCGACCGTTCTTTTCACAGGGGCCGCAATAACCGATTGGGCCGATGGCTATCTAGCGCGCAAGATGAACCTGCAAACGGCCTTTGGTGCGTTTTTAGACCCAGTCGCCGATAAGTTAATCGTTTCTACCGCGTTGATCGTACTGATTGCAGACCCAAAGGTCGTTGAAAACGTTTATAGCACCTGGTTGTTGGTCGTTTCAGTCGCCGTTATTATTGGCCGCGAGATCGTGGTATCCGCATTACGGGAATGGATGGCCAGTGAAGGGGGGCGTGCCACAGTCGCAGTATCAATGCTGGGTAAAGTCAAAACGACTTTTCAAATGATCGCGATAGGCTTGTTGCTTTACTATGAGGATTTGTGGGGAATACCTATTTTTATCCTGGGTGAACTTTTGCTGTATTTGGCTGCGGCCTTAACCCTTTGGTCGATGCTTATTTACCTTAATGCAGCCTGGCCAATTTTAAGTAAAACCTAGAATTTCAATCTCAGGAACCAGCCGACAACTAGCGCTTGACAGTTAATCGCTCATGGTTACAATCACGCCTCTTCTGCGGGAATAGCTCAGCTGGTAGAGCACAACCTTGCCAAGGTTGGGGTCGCGAGTTCGAATCTCGTTTCCCGCTCCAATATTAATAAAGGGAGGAGAAGGCTGATCTTCTTCTCCTTTTTTCATTATCATTTACTAAAATTTAAATCTGTTCTGTGGCTGGGTGGCAGAGTGGTTATGCAGCGGCCTGCAAAGCCGTGTACGCCGGTTCGATTCCGGCCTCAGCCTCCATAGACGACCATTGCTGTTCTACCAACAAGCGATGTGCAAACAGAGTTATAACGCCCGGGTGGTGGAATTGGTAGACACAAGGGACTTAAAATCCCTCGAAGGCGACTTC
>JABJKL010000150.1 GCA_018660405.1 Pseudomonadota bacterium
GAATCGAATCCATATAGGCGGTCGCGATACCGGTTACCGCATTGGTAACTCCAGGTCCTGAGGTAACCATGACTACCCCGGGCTTACCGGTTGAACGTGCATATCCATCAGCGGCGTGCGTCGCACCCTGCTCGTGCCGAACCAAAATATGCCTTACGTCATCTTGCCGATGCATTGCGTCATAAATATGCAATGCGGCACCGCCCGGATAACCGAATACAACCTCGACACCTGCGTCATGCAAGCTTTTGACTACAATATCAGCACCTGATAATTGCACTAAATTTCTCCCAACCCCACCACATGGGGTCTATCGCTCAAGTGAGCAGTTCTGTAGCTACGCCGCAAAGAATATCTGCAGAAATACTAGCGAGCGCATGAGGACGGCCTCTGGCGCACAAACCAGCGAGAACCACCTTTACTCACACGATCAGATACAAAAACCCCGCATGCGGGGCAAGGCTGCGGATTATAAACGCCCCCCCCTCAACAAAAAAGCTGATTTCAAAGAAATATGATGATAAATCCGCCTATTTTTTCAAGTTTTAATAATGTTACTTTGAAGGAGCACTCATTTGACCTTCGGCCTAATTGCCGAGACAATCGCGGCCACCTAATCTCGCTTCTTTGAACTTATGTCGACTCTTTTCATTTCTGACCTGCACCTGACTCCTGAGCGGCCAGCAAGTACAGAATATTTTGTCGAATTTATGCGCTTAAAAGCCAGCTCCGCTAATACGATTTATGTGCTGGGCGATTTGTTTGAATATTGGATTGGTGATGATGCCAGCTCAATTCTTGGTGCGGATCCGGTAATTAGCGAATTTAAACGTTTGGCTGACGCGGGAACCCAGTTATTTTTTATGCCGGGTAACCGCGATTTTCTGGTCGGTGATGCACTTTGCGACCAAGCCGGCTTTCAGTATCTGGCCGACCAAACATTAGTAACCCTGAACACAGAGCCAGCATTGCTTTTGCATGGCGACAGCCTGTGCACGGATGACATCGAACACCAGCAGTTTCGAGCCATGGTGAACAACGCTAACTGGCAAACACAATTTTTAGAATTGCCTATCGAAACGCGCATTGAATACGCCCATCAGGCTCGCACGATGAGCAACTCGAACGATAAAAATTATTCAGACGAAATAATGGACGTTACTGAATCAGGCGTTGCTGATGCTTTTCAAGATCACGCGGTCAAGCTAATGATTCACGGCCACACGCATCGCCCGAACATCCATAAGCACCGGATATCGGGCACCGACACCATCCGCATTGTGTTGGGTGATTGGTACGAGCAAGCGAGCTATCTTGAACTCGACGACGGAACGCTTAAGCTGCATATCGGAGAACAGGTCAAAACAATCGAGTTACTCGATTAGCTCGAACAAAAAACCCGGCCAGACATTTTCTGCAAACCATCATTACCCACGGCTATAGCAATCTGCTTGCAATTCCATAATGAGTATCCCTATATAGCTATCAAACTCAAAAATTCAGCACGCGTAGCTTCATCTGAACGAAAATTGCCCAACATCACCGAGGTTTTCATCGAAGAATTTTGTTTTTCGACTCCTCGCATCATCATACACATGTGTTTGCAGTCCATTAATACACCCACCCCACGCGCACCCGTTACCTGCATCACCGCCTCGGCAATCTGCTGGGTAAGGCCCTCCTGAATTTGAAGGCGGCGAGCATACATATCAACAATACGGGCAATTTTAGACAAGCCCAATACCTTGTTAGTGGGCAAATAACCCACATGACAACGCCCCAAAAACGGCAACATATGATGCTCGCATAAAGAATAGACTTCTATATCTTGCACCACCACCATCTGGTCATTGGTCGATTCAAATACCGCATTGTTAACAACCTCACCCAACTTTTCCGCATAGCCTTGTGTTAAAAACTCCATAGCACGAGCTGCTCGCTCGGGAGTAGCCGCAAGGCCATTTCGATTCGGGTCTTCGCCAATACCGAGCAGAATTTCCCGATAATGTTTTTCTAAATCGTCAGTTTTCACAAATCTCCTTGTCGCCAGTGCGTATCGCTATGCCAGTAAGCATATTTTACACACCCACCATCCTAACGCCTAGCAAGTCCAGGGGCCTAAACTAGTGACGTGACAGCATGGGCAATCACGTTAAAAACAAGCCCTCAAGTTACTGCGCTTGCATCTTGCCTGTAGGTTACAATCACAAAAGACTGCCCACTGCTCCAACGGCGCATCACCCCCATTTGAGGAATTTTGATGACAGATATCGCTTCTATACTGCTTGGCGGAAACGGAAATAAACAAATCGTTATGCCTGCCAGAATGGCCAACCGCCATGGCTTAATAGCCGGAGCCACCGGCACGGGGAAAACAATCTCGTTACAGATTCTTGCTGAAGGCTTCTCGAAACTGGGCGTACCTGTTTTTTTGGCTGATGTGAAAGGCGATTTGAGCGGCCTGGGAAAAGAAGCAAAACCCCACCCAAAGATAGGTGAGCGAATTGACTACATAGGGATCGGGGATTACCGCGCGACACCCTCGCCGGTCGTTTTCTGGGATCTTTTCGGCAAAGCTGGTCACCCAATAAGAGCCACTGTGAGTGAAATGGGACCCCTGCTCCTGTCAAACCTGTTGGAGTTAAACGACACGCAAACAGGAATACTCTATTCTTGTTTCAAGATTGCCGATGATAATGGATGGTTGCTACTGGACCTCAAGGATTTAAGAGGTTTGCTAAACTGGATGGGTGAACACGCAAAAACGCTTAAAGGCGAATACGGGAATATAACGACCGCTAGCATAGGCGCTATTCAACGAGGATTGTTAATGCTCGAAGAACAAGGTGCCGAAATGTTCATGGGCGAACCAGCGATTAGTCTCAACGACCTAATGGCTAACGATTTCTCAGGTCGGGGAATCATCAACATTTTAGACGTCACAAAATTAATGCAGAGCTCACCCAGGTTATACGCAAATTTCTTGCTATGGCTGCTATCTGAATTATTTGAAACGCTGCCGGAAGTAGGCGACGCGGAAAAGCCGAAGTTTGTTTTGTTCTTCGACGAAGCGCACCTGCTATTTGAAGACGCGCCTAAACCACTACTCGATAAAATCGAGCAAGTTGTGCGATTGATTCGATCAAAAGGTGTCGGTATTTATTTTATTAGCCAAAGCCCACTGGATATACCCGAGGATATTTTGGGTCAGTTAGGGCTACGGGTGCAACACGCCTTAAGGGCATTCACCCCGAAAGACCAAAAAGCGGTGAAAACAGCCGCTCAAACATTTCGAGCCAATCCAGAACTCGACACCGAGTCAGTAATAACGGTGCTGGGAACTGGCGAAGCGCTGGTTTCTTATCTAGACGTTGAGGGTACGCCTACCGTGGTGGAACGCACGCTTATGAGCCCACCAGAATCACGCATTGGCCCAATGTCTGATGATGAACGCGCCGATCAGATTAGCCGATCACCTTATCGCGGCCGCTACGATGAATTACTTGATCGTGAATCTGCTTACGAAATGTTGCAAAAGCGAGCCATAAAAGAGCGTGAAAAAGCCGAGCTTGATGCTCAACGGTTAGCTGAAGAAAAATTGCTGCTAGCCCAGCAAAAAGAAAAAGCTCGTGTCAGTAGGCGAGAAAGCCCGACAGACGCTCTGATCAAAAGTGCGGCTCGCTCGATTGGCAGTCAAGTGGGTCGACAAATAATTCGCGGAATCCTCGGCTCACTTTTAAAGCGCTAAAGCGCCCTAATCATCTAATACGAGTCATCTAATACTAGTCAACCAATATCAACCGTTTTACCGCGTCAAGGTCAGCATCAACTGTGACCGGAGTGGGTGACTGAGCAACCGCCGTATCGGGGTCTTTAAGACCATGACCGGTGACCGTGCAGACGACGGTATTGCCCGCTGGAATCTTACCTGATTTCAAATCTTGCATAACACCGGCAATAGAAGCAGCTGAAGCGGGTTCAACAAAAACACCTTCCCGGCTAGCCAATAACTTTTGTGCACTCAAAATATCCTCGTCAGTCATCGCATCAAACCAACCACCGGACTCGTCTCGAGCGGCAATCGCATGTTCCCAGGACTGAGGACGACCGATTCGAATGGCCGTCGCGACTGTTTCCGGATTATCCATTGGCGCACCGTTAACCAGAGGTGCCGCACCCGCAGCCTGATATCCAACCATAATCGGTCGAGAGCCGACAATCTTCTCGCGAAAATACGGGAAATTTTGATCCGGCTCACGGGTGGAAGCGCTCCATGGATCGCTTTCATGGGAACTATATTCTGTATAGCCCATCCAGTACGCTGATATATTTCCGGCATTCCCTACCGGCAGGCAATGATAGTCCGGCGCTCTTCCCAAGGCATCAACAATTTCGAACGCAGCGGTTTTCTGCCCCTGGGTTCTGTACGGATTAACCGAATTAACCAGAGTGATCGGTGCCTGCGCGGCTATATCTTTAACCAATTGCATCCCATCATCAAAGTTTCCGCGAATTTGAATGATCTGGGCACCGTGCATCATTGCTTGTGCAAGTTTGCCCAAAGCGATTTTACCATCGGGGATCAACACAAAAGCGCGCATTCCAGCACGCGCCGCATAAGCGGCAGCCGAAGCTGAAGTATTACCGGTAGATGCGCAGATTATGGCATTGCTGCCAAGCTCGGCGGCTCGTGTTACTGCCACCGTCATGCCCCGGTCTTTGAAAGAACCGGTCGGATTCAAGCCCTCGTATTTAACGTATAAATCCACTTCAACACCCAGATCCTTTGGAATATTGACCAGTTTGATTAATGGCGTATTACCCTCACTAAGACTTATCGCTGATGTTTCCGGTGATAGCGGCAGACGCGCACGGTATTTATCAATCAGACCCGTGTAAATCATGTTTTCTCCAATTTTATTGTTGTCCACAGATGCCCTCCTTCTGGAACGCGTGGGAAACTAAAAATGTTCAATGCGTATTAACTTCACTGCGCCAGACACCTGCGACAAACTCTCAAGCTTACCAATTGCCTTAAGCACTTTTGCTTCATCGGTAAACTGCGTAATGAGACTTATCGCCGCGGTATTCACTCCGGCGGGTGGTTCTTTTTGAGTAATCGCCTCTATGCTGACATCCAAACCCGCAAAAATACTCGAAATTTCTGCCAGCACGCCGGGCTGATCAGTCGCCTCCATCCGCAAAAAGTATGCACTCGCAAATTCACTTTGGGCGATTACTTGAAGATCGTCAATTTGATCATTCTGGAACCCCAGAATGGGTACGTTAATTAAGCCAGACTGCTTGTGTCTAGCCACATCAATGAGATCAGCAACAATCGAAGATGCGGTAGGTTCGGCGCCCGCACCTGCACCATAAAGCAAAGTAGACCCAGCAGCATCTGCATCGATATAAACAGCGTTCATGACGCCATTTACATTCGCCAACAAATGCGTCTTTGGTACCAAAGTTGGATGAACACGCAATTCGACACCCGTTTCAGTGTGCCGGGCAATCCCCAAATGCTTAATTCGATAGCCAAACTCATCTGCCATTTGGATATCCGTCAGCGTTATTTCACCAATACCTTCGGTATACACTCGCTCGAAATGCAGCGGCATGCCGAAACTTAATGATGCCAAAATAGTCAGTTTGTGAGCAGCATCTACACCATCAACATCGAAAGATGGATCTGCCTCAGCATAGCCAAGTGCTTGTGCTTCTGCCAATACACCTGCAAAGTCACGCTGCTCATCACCCATCGCGGTCAGAATATAATTGCCAGTGCCGTTTATAATACCGACTATGGATTTAATCTGATTTCCAGCAAGACCTTCCCGTAATACCTTAACAACGCTGATACCGCCAGCAACGGCAGCTTCAAAGGCAAGCATTACATTCGCTTCCACGGCCGCTTTAACAATCTCATTGCCACGCACAGCGATCAACGCCTTATTGGCGGTTATAATGTGTTTTCCGTTGGCGATTGCGCGCATAACCAGATCGAACGCCAACTCAGTACCACCCATTGACTCGATAACGACATCTATTTCAGGATTATCAACGATGCTCACCGGATCATCCGTGAGCTCAAACAAATTCGTATCGCAAATACGATCAGCATTGATCTCTCGAACCGCTGCGGCGACCACTTGAATCGACTGGCCCGTTCGCCGACTAATTTCTGCTGAATTGCGTTGCAGCACGTTAACGGTACCGCCACCCACCGTACCTAATCCCAGCAGGCCTACTTTGATAAGCTCTGTCACCGTTCTATATCCATTCTATTAATACACTACGCTAGTTACTGTCGGCCGAATGCGCTTTTAGCGCAGCCTGCGGGTTTTTAAATACGTTCTTTATGCCTTTACAGGCCTGCCGAATACGGTGTTTGTTTTCAATCAGCGCAAATCGCACATACGCATCACCATATTCGCCAAAACCAATGCCGGGAGAAACTGCCACTCCAGCTTGCTTAATTAACATTTTACTGAATTCAATAGAACCCATGGCATCGAATGGCTCAGGAATTTTCGCCCACAAAAACATGGTGGCCTTAGGTCTTGTTACCGGCCAACCCGCCGACTGTAACCCATCACACAATATGTCTCTTCGTTGCTGATACAGGTCGCGAATATCACTTGTCCACTGATTCGACTCTGGTGAATCGAGCGCCAAAATAGCTGCTACCTGTATTGGCGTAAACAGTCCGTAATCGAGATAGGACTTCATTCTAGCTAAAGCGCCGACCAATTCTTTGTTGCCGACCATAAAACCAACGCGCCAACCAGGCATATTGAAGCTCTTGGAAAGACTAAAAAACTCAACCGCGACCTCCTTCGCGCCTTCGA
>JABJKL010000215.1 GCA_018660405.1 Pseudomonadota bacterium
ACCTTGGCGATGCGAAAGCAAAACCATTATGCTAACCGAGCAAATCAACTAAATTGATGGGCGGGATACTCTCTTAGACTAGAGCCCGATCTGTCCAAAAGGTTCTGACGACGTACAGATTGCATTTATTGGCGCTCTATGGCAAGTAAGCCAATGGGTTGCAAGTGGTGCAGGTTTGGAAACGGATATCGCCCAACTGGTTCCCGATGGCGAAATGGATTCGGTCGCCCAAGGTATGTATCGAGATTTGTTAGAAAAGTCAGCTAGTCGTTTGATTATATTGGTCGAAGGCCACGAAGTTGAGGCTGTCGAAGGTGCGACTATTACCTTACATTCGAAGCTTGGAGAGATAGCAGGAGTGAAACGTGTGGATGCTCACCCCGACTCCGAAAAATTAACAGATTTGGTGGACTATTTATTGCCTTTTCGCGAATCACTGTTAAGTGCTGGGGACCGTGTTGCTCTGTCCGCTGATACAAATGAGGCCGTAACAAGCTGGAGATTTGAAGATCCGTTTTTTCGCCCGGTATCTATTGAAAATGACCCTCTTGGCACATTAGGCCGTTTTATATCCGAGAGTCTTTCTCTGCCGGGCAAAATAGAATCGGATGGATTTTTCTATTGGATAGTCAGTAGTGAGCCAGGTAACGCAAATAACTATGCCACAACTATTTTTGTTGAATTGGATTTCCAAAACACAGCGGCGGGTGTCAAGGATCGGCTGCACGATAGCCTCACCAGGCTCGTCAAGGATGTGCAACTCACCTATGAAGTTGAGGTAAATGCAAGCAGTGTCGTTTTTCATGCCTCGGTAAGCAAAGCCCAGGCCAAATGGGAATCCACTGTGTTTGGCCTTTCAAGTGTTTTATTGATTTTGGTGTTGTTGGTATACAGCTTTTCGCGCGCTGCTCCGGTTATTATATTGTTCACAGTCGTTGGTGTCGCTTTCATAACCGGGTTTGCAGTTGCAGATTGGATATTCTCTGGCCTTCACGCCCTGACTATGGTTATGGCGCTACCGGTGATAGGAATTTCTGTAGATTATGTAATTCATAGTCAGGTGAATCGTGACGTGTTAAATCCGCGCAGAGGATTACCGCCACATTTAATACGTGCATTAACTTGGGGATGTTTGAGTAGTGTGCTCGGGTTTGCGGCATTGGGTGGGGTTGATATCATCGTTCTCAAGCAAGTATCCGTAATTCTTATTGTCGGTTTGGTAACGGCGTTGCTTTGGGTCATTGCTTTGGCGCGAGTCTTCGCTTACAAGCCCCGTCATCAACGTATCGCTCGGTTAAGCGAATCTTCCTGGATACAAAAGCTAAGCGATGGAAAGCAGTTAAAAAATAGAACATTAGCGACCAGTATGGTTTTCGCAATAGGCATTGCTGTTTTTTCAATATGGTCCGGTACTGTACCCGTTGTGGATAATCCCAATGCACTACGCCAAGTAGATTCAGATCTTGCGCAAGCTGATCTGCGTGTCGAAGAGAAACTCGCTTTGTCTGGAAACAGGAGGGCGTTGGTTGTCGAGGCTATGGAAGTTGAGGAGCTATTGCAACGTCTAGAAGATTTGATGTTGGGCTTAACTGACCGGTTCCAAGTTTCCAGCATTAGCCTTTCGAGCCTGGTACCATCTGCTAAACGCCAGTACGAAAACAGGGCGTTACTAAGCAAAGCCAGGGCTATATTGAATAGCCATGACACGTATACCACAGACACGTTTAACACAAGTGTTGACCCCAGCGAGTTTACATCGATCGATGTATTGTCTCCCCAGGATTTGCCTTCTGGCATTAGTGAGCAATTACCTGTGTATGGTGCGTCCGCGGGAATCGGCAATGTGTGGGCTTCGATCCTCATCACTGAAGCGCTGAACTGGGAGGCGTTACAACCATGGTGTGAAAATCAACCAGGATGTAGGGTGGTTGACTCTTTAAACACAATAACAAACACATTGGCAGACACACATCGTGTCGCCCGGTTTGCCTTATACATGGCAATGTTTCTTGTTAGCTTGATTCTGATACTCCGCTATCGTCTTCGGGGAATCTGGGCGAGCGCAACACTATTGCTGGTGGTATTGAGTGGCCAGATCGTTCCAGGATTGCTTGGAATTGAACGAACGCTATTTAGTGTGGGAGGGCTATTTGTGCTACTTGGGTTGTCAGTCGATTATCTGGTGTTTACTGCAGAGGCCACACCACGTCGGAACAACATTTGGCTGGCGTTTAACCTATCCGCCGCTACCACCTTGTTAACCTTTGGATTTCTACTGTTCAGCGAGACCCCTGCTGTGCGAATGCTTGCCGCACCCATAACGGTTGGATTACCGCTATTGTTAGCTATTTTGTATTTTGTCCAGCATCGCCTGATTCCACCACAAGTCTCTCAACTAGAATCAACAGAGTAAAAAACATAAGAGTAGAAAAACCAAATGAAGATTGATGTTGATGTCGCTGTGATAGGCGCAGGCCCCGCAGGTAGCGTTTCAGCAAGCATGCTTGCTGAAAAAGGGCATTCCGTTATGGTCATTGAAGCGGCACAGTTTCCAAGGTTCTCGATTGGAGAAAGCCTGCTGCCACAGGTTACTGAATGCTTACAAACTGCCGGTTTGTTGGATGCGGTCAGTAGCGCGGGTTTTCAGTACAAAGACGGCGCTCATTTCGTATGCGGAGATCTCCGTGAAACTTTTTTGTTCGAACAAAAAAGCGCGCCAGGCCCGTTTCATGCATGGGAAGTAAAACGCGCGGATTTTGATCATATCCTCGCCCAGGAAGCTGAAAAACGTGGTGCGGAAATATCGTACAACACACGGGTATTGAGTTGGAAAAGGCAAGATGGAGAAACGTTGCTGGGCTGTCGAAAAGATGAAGAGGATTTTACCGTAAATTGTCGGTTTCTAATTGATGCGAGTGGATTCGGTAGAGTGATGTCGAGATTGGCAGACTTGGAGTACCCCAGCAACTTGCCACCCCGCCGTGCAATTTTTCAACACGTGAAACATCATATTACCAGCAGCGATTTTGACCCTGATAAAATCACCATTGCTCAATCACAAATGGATTTACCTTACTGGTTCTGGATGATTCCATTCTCGGATCAAACTGCATCTCTAGGTTTGGTGTGCGATCCAAACAATGAACCAAATGAATGCCTGGAAACCACCCTGGCAGAACACATAGAAACGGTGCCTTTACTAAGTAAATGGCTTGTCAATGCGGAGCCGGTAACAGTCATAGGATCGATTAATGGCTATTCTTGTAATGTAAAAAATTTGTTTGGTGATAAGTTTGTGTTGCTGGGCAATGCTGCGGAATTCGTCGACCCCATTTTTTCATCGGGAGTGTCTATTGCTTGTCGATCTGCGATATTGGCAGTTCCACTAATCGAACGTGAACTTAAAGGTGAAAATATTGATTGGCTCCGTGAGTATGAGGAGCCGATGCGTCGCGGCGTTAAAGTATTTCATACCTTCGTAGAAGCCTGGTATGAAGGCACCTTATCTCGTCTTTTCTATGCCGAGACCAAGAATGCGCAATACAAAAGCTATATCTGCTCGATTCTGGCGGGTTATGTGTGGGATGAGAATAACCCTGTCACTCGTTTCAATTTATCCAAACTTCGCACGATGGCTAACGCAATTGATAGTTGAGTATAGGTTTAACGATTAGCCTAACGATGCATACGCAATATGAAGCTGGTTAGCCTGTAGTGCTTTCGCCTGCGAGTTGACGTATATATCCTAGAACCACCATTGAGCCGCCAATAGTTTTAGTGAATAAAGCTCACCCCCTTTTCCAATCCCTGGGGAAAATAGCATAGCCATAGGCTTCATCAAAAAAGGCCTTTAAGCACCCGTGACAAATATACACAACGCTATAACTGCAATTAATCTTACTATCGGATTCATGACCTAACCCTTACGCCTTGTTTATAGTTTAACGATACTATACTTAACTCGAATAAACACTTCGGTTAATCTTAGGAAAGCTAGTGTAATCTCTAAGGACGAACAAATGACATTGTCAAATAACCTGATTAGTACAGAAGAACTTGCAAACAAACTGGGTGCAGAAAACGTTACGGTTGTCGATTGCTCCTGGTATTTACCGACACAAGGCCGTGACGCACGAGCCGAGTTTGATTTAAACCATATACCGGGCGCAGGCTTCTTTGACATTGACGAGATTTGTGACAAGGCCAGCCCATTACCACACATGTTGCCGTCCGCTGAGTTGTTTTCAGAATCAGTTGGCAAATTGGGTGTTAGCAATAACAGTCTGGTCGTCGTTTACGACGGTGCCGGTTTATTTTCAGCTGCCCGGGTTTGGTGGATGTTCCACGCCTTTGGTCATACCAATGTACGTGTACTCAATGGCGGCTTTCCCAAGTGGGTGGCAGAACAACGGCCCATAGAAAAAATGGAGAAAAAAGTGTCCATACGGCCAAATCGCTCGTTTTCTGCAACACCGGTGAAAGATTTGCTTGCCTCAATGGAGACGGTATTGGCAAATTGCGAATCGCAGCAAGCCATTGTGTTAGATGCGCGCTCGGCGGCTCGGTTCGAAGGGTCCGAACCCGAACCACGTCCTGAATTACCCAGCGGCCACATGCCGGGAGCCCTGTCGCTTCCATTCAGCCAGCTTCTGTCAGATGGTTCACTCAAACCCGCGAATGAACTCCGCGACATTTTCCAGGCGCTTGGCGTAAACGGTTCCAAACCCGTGATTACTTCTTGTGGATCGGGCGTTACGGCAGCAGCGATTACATTAGCATTGGCCGAAGCAGGATACGGAATGCATCGCTTGTACGATGGTGCCTGGACGGAATGGGCATCAGCTGATAACACTCCCATCGTTTCCGCGTAACGCAAAATTTCACGCATCGGAGAAAATGCAATGAAAGCCATTCGACAGTATTATTTCAATCTCATAGCAGTCT
>JABJKL010000216.1 GCA_018660405.1 Pseudomonadota bacterium
AATCGGCCGCACTGGGTTTGTATTCGGCGAACACCTGGTGCGTTGGTTGACCATCAGTATCCAGCCACAAGGAAACAGGCTCTGGTTCGTCGCCCAGCAGAGTAACAAGCAGGGAGAGCTCGCCATCCACGTTGTGGTTTTGCGGCAGATCCAGTGCTAACCATTTGCTATCTATTACTTGTGCAGTGCTAAATTGCTCCAAATATATCGTCTCACCCACCGGATTCCTAAGTTCAAATTTGAGTTCCTGAAGCGGGTGATCACGCGTGTACAAAGCGGGCAAGATTCGCAAGCGCCGCATATTCTGGGCAGAAATAGTTAGCGAAAATACGGTTTCTTGATTCGGTACTAACTTGGTGGACGCCGATGCCAGCGTGTGTTCTTCCTTCAACCCGACCAGCACAGGAAGCTCGCTTTTGCTAGCGATACGTTCTGGAATAGATTCATTTCTAATGCCGGGCATAAGGGTGGCGGTACGGATAAAAATCAATACCGCGAGCAATATAATCAGTTGAGCGGCAAAGGTGTCTCGCCGACGCCAAACCAGAACACAGGATGCCAGCGCGAATAAAATCAATACGCCATTACTGGCGATGATCATATTGTCTTGATGTTGCAGTTCGATTTGGTTATCTCCGGCGACTAATTTAATGCCCATCGAATTACCATTAACCTGAAAATAATCTGCCGTGTCTCCGTTAATCGTAACTCGCCAGCGTTCGCTATAAGGATAAGACAGCACCGCTAATTGGCCTTCCTGGGCATCAATGTTTGCCCGATAACCATTGAGCAAGGCTTGTTCAGAGCTAACGGTACAGCGCCCCGTTTTTAAATCATCGCTATTTCGCGTCAGCATGGCGGGGTAGGCCGTATCAGCAACCGCAGCAGCGTAGGCTATTCGTGCGAGGCCCTGATCTGCACGAGTTTGTATTTGTTGTGCACACCACGCCCTGGGTGCAACGCTTTTCACCCGGTAAAGGTGGTGATTGTTTGCGAAAAACAAGCGTTCCAATTGAGGGTCATTTCGGGTGTTTTCACTGATCAGATATTTTACATTTTGCAAAGCCAAAGCCTCTATTGGCGGCTGCACAAGGCGCACAATTCCATTCAAACTAATCTCTGTGTTTGGGGAAACTGCTGTTATGTAGCCCCTGTATTGGTTTGGCAATACGGTAAGATATCCAGCCACCTCGGGTATGTTATAAAAACTCAGCACATTGGAATGATAATCTTGCTGGGTGGAATCGACCGCCACCCGAAATACCGAGTTATCGGCTTGTATGTGACGCAGCGTACTATTGGTCGGGAAGATGTATTGGTTGTCGAGTCGGGTATTAAGCGCGGCTCCTGCATGATAAAGGTCTGCGATGAGTATTATCGAGGCCAGCGCGGCTAAACCATATTTCAGAGTCCACGGCCCCAGTTTATTACGGGCGATAGCGACGTATGCAATTGCGCAGAGGCCAAATCCCCCCAACAGCAATGCCGGTCGAAGTAGCGAGGCGTAGGGATACTCCTCTCCAAAAAAATTACCCAGTATGGGTATCAACAGCGTCACTATAAGCACGATACCGACGATTTGACTGTATCGCCCCAACTTTGTCGCGTATTCGCTCAGCCAGGTCAGACCCCAGCTCGCAAATAAACAAACAAAGAATAAATCCAGAGTGATGAAACGGGTGAAATTACCTTTACCCCCGAGTGGAATATGTAGCATGAACCAACTCATCAGGGGCGAGCGGTACATTGCAGCAATAACCACACAAAACGTCAGCAATGCGGCTAAAAATATTGGTCGCTGCTGAGATCGAACTAACAGGCCAAAACTGGCAAGTGCAAAAGTGACGGTTAGTACGCCAGCGTAACCGAGGTATTCAACATTGTTTGAATGTGGGTTGTTGAAGTACTCCAGATTGATCCCGCCATAAAAAAACGGGTTGTAGAGTCGTTTTACTTCTTCGAACGGCGGCACGAAAGCGGACAAACTTTGTAGAGCAGCGTCAAGGCTTAGCCCCGACATTTGTGCAAGGCCGCGCCAGTCTTGAGCGCCTCGAAGTCCTTCGTTGATCATGCTGGCCTCAACCATCATCGAAATACCCCAAAACAAAGAGGCGAGCAGAATCAAGCCATGCAGCAGAACCCAGGATGAGACGCGTTCGCGCCAAGCGGTGTTTCTTTCAAACAACAGGTAAAGGCTAAAGAACAGGCCAAAGGCTAAATAGGTATACAGAACGATTTGGTTATAGCCAGAGGTTGCAAAAATCAGGTTCACGGCGACAAACAGCAACATACTGAGACGGTCTCGTGCACCTTGTATCAATAGCATACCCATCCCAAATACTGCGGGTATCCACATTTTAGTGCTTAAGTGTTGGGGAAATTGCAGCCATACCAGTTGGTGCAAATTAAACGCCCAGGCAATGCCTGCAAAGCCAGCGACCATTCGGTTTGCGCCAAACGCCAGCGCGCACAGGTACATCAGGAAAGCCGCGCCCGTCAGGCGCAGCCATAGCACCCAATCAAGCGCGTTAACGGTATCAGTAAGCACTTGTGGCAAGGCGGTAACAAAAGAGCCAATGCCAGCGTCTTTCCAATCCGTTCCGGAAAATATATAGGGATTAAAAGTAGGTGTCAGGCCTTTGCGAAAGGCGGACCATTCCATATTACGAAATGGTTGATGTGCGGTGGGTGAATCGAGTAGGCCATGGTCGTGAACGCCAGGCCAGGGGTACTCTGTACTCCAACCCTCCTCGGCAAGAATAATGTCGAAACCACTTAGACTGCGGTCGAGTATCAATACATCCCAAAGCCACAGGAATGCGAGTAACGCGAATATGGCAAAGGCGGTGCCATGTCGCGACGCAAATGAGCGGAAATTAATGTCTATTGAGGTCTGCTTCAAACTGATAACTACACTTTAATCTGGACAGTGCACCAGGCGCCCATTTTACGCCGGTTGGTCCGGAATCGCAGCACTTTCCAGCTTGGTGATGGTGTCTTTAAGAATTAGTTTCTTTTTTTTCAGTCGACGCAAGTGCAATTGGTCGAACATGCCATCTCGTTGCAGTTGCTCTATCGCATAATCAAGATCTCGATGCTCCATACGTAAAGATATGAGTTTTTTCTCGATTTTCGATCGTGGTAAGTCCATAAAGCCAAATATAAAACCATTTCAGGAGTAATAACAGCAGAAGCCTAAGGGTCCCCCGTGTTTTGTGGAGGAAAAGCCAGTAGAACACTTTTCTTCAATTAGGAAAAAGCGTATCGTTTTAAGAACACCTTTTATTCTTTCATGAATAGAAAGATGTTCTTGTTTTCGCTTGGAGCCTCGTTGACCAAATTTCAGTTACTTTTGTTCGTTAATTTTTATGTCGATACGCAGCTTTGTTGCACTTTCTTTACCGAACTCTCTGGCCACAGCGATCGGGGATGATATCGCACGCTTGTCCGTTCAGGATAAGGAATCCCGAGTCCGCTGGCTTGACGAAGATAATTTGCACGTCACACTCGCCTTTTTAGGTAATCTGGAACAGCTTGGCGTGCAAGCATTGGACTGGCGTTTGGAAGAGATAGCAAGCTCGTGTCCAACCATTGAACTAAAAATTGAATCATTGAGTCTGTTTCCCTACGGTAAGCGCCCCAAGGTATTGGCGGCAATGCTAAAACCCTGCGATGCGCTATTGGGATTACATCGTCAAGTTAAGCGCTCGGCGCGAGATGCGGGAATTTATCTGGAAAAACGGCGTTATACACCACACATAACTTTGGGTCGGTTGCGCGGTCATAGTCGGCGTGATATGAGCCTACCTTCGCTTGCAACGGGCTTGTCAGATATTGCTCCAGCGATGTCGTTGTACGAAAGTACGCTCACGCCTGACGGTGCGATTTATGACGAATTATTCCGATACGATCTTGTTCCAAATGTGGATGATCTGTTGATCGATGACGCTGCTCCCTGGTCAGAAACAGGGTCAGAAAATGGGGCAGAATTAAACCTTGAAGAGTACTAATTACGACCTACACACTCATTCAGATGCTTCGGATGGGACCTTATCACCTGCCGATTTGGTGCAAAACGCGCACCATAGAGGCGTGAATACGTTGGCCCTAACAGATCATGACACAGTCGCTGGACTACCCGAAGCGCGCGCAGCGGCAGATTTGTGCGGGATAAACCTGATTGATGGTGTTGAGGTTTCAGTCTGCTGGAATGGGCAAACGATTCACATTGTCGGACTGGCAATTCAATCTGAGAGTAATGTGCTCACGGAGGGATTGCTGCAAAATATTAAAGTGCGAGAGCAGCGTGCCCACCTAATCAATGAGAAATTGTGTTCGGCGGGTCTTGAGCCAATGGAGTGGGGAATCATTCAAGGGCAAAACGTTCCAACCCGCACGCACTTCGCGCGACATTTGGTTGCGGGCGGTCATGCTAAAAATATTAATCAGGCATTCAAACGTTATTTGGCAAAAGGTAAACCTGCCTGGGTCGAAGCCGAGTGGCTGCCATTGGGCGAGGGCGTTCAACGCATTGTGCAAGCTGGCGGTATTGCCGTGGTCGCTCATCCCTTACGTTACAAGCTTACCCGTACACGCGTATGTTCGCTGGTGGAAGATTTTCAACGTGCGGGTGGGCGTGGAATCGAGGTGGTATCCGGGCATACCAAGCCTGATCAATTGCGTGATATGGTTGGCATTAGTGCTCAATTTGGCCTGTTGGCCTCCAGGGGTTCCGATTTTCATGACTTGTCCCAGGTTTGGGCACCGCTTGGTGGTGGTCCTGCAGTTCCAGAAGAATGTGAACCGGTATGGACGCATTGGTTGGCAGCTTAAATATAACAACTATTAAACACTAAATTTTTCAGTAAGGACCTTTATGCTTGATCAATCAGCGGCGCCTTCGGTCGCAACAAAAACCGTATACCTCAAAGACTATCAAGCACCCGATTTTTTAGTCGATTCAGTTGATCTCGAGTTTGAGCTCGGCGAAACCGTTACATCTGTAGTCAGTCGACTTAAGCTTAGACGAAATAGTAATGGAGATTCTGTCGCTCCTCTTGTACTTGATGGCGAAGAACTTGAACTTACATGCTTGGAGCTTGATGGAAAGCAACTGAAGGAATCTGAATACCAATTGGACGGCAAGCAGCTCCGCATCGCCCAGGTGCCCGATGACTTTGAGTTGCTGGCAACCGTGCTGATTAAACCGCAGGAAAACACCCAGCTATCTGGCTTGTATAAATCTGGTGGCAATTTTTGCACCCAGTGTGAAGCGGAAGGCTTTCGCCGAATCACGTTTTTCCCCGATCGGCCAGATGTGCTGTCGATATTTTCGGTTCGTATTATGGCCGATCACAAACGTTATCCCGTGCTGTTATCCAATGGTAACCCGTGCGAAGCCGGCGAACTGGACGATGGCAGACATTGGGCATTATGGAAGGACCCCTGGCCCAAGCCTAGTTATCTTTTTGCCCTGGTTGCCGGTAATTTGGCACATATTGAAGATAGCTTTAGCACTATGGGTGGTAAGGGGGGAGGCAAGGAGGTAACACTGCGAATATATACCGAGCATCACAATATAGAAAAGTGCAGTCACGCGATGCGTTCCTTGCGAAAAGCCATGCAATGGGATGAGGAAGTCTATGGGCGGGAGTACGACCTGGATGTATACAACATTGTTGCTGTTGATGATTTCAACATGGGTGCGATGGAGAACAAAGGTCTAAACGTGTTCAACACGGTATACGTATTGGCACAGCCCGAATCCGCCACCGACGCAGATTATGAAGGCATCGAGTCGGTTATTGGCCATGAATATTTTCATAATTGGTCTGGCAACCGCGTGACCTGTCGAGATTGGTTTCAGTTGAGCCTTAAAGAGGGGTTCACCGTATTTCGCGACCAGGAATTCAGTGCCGACATGGGTTCCCCAGGGGTGAAGCGAATTCGCGACGTGCGCGTTTTACGAAGTGCACAGTTTGCTGAAGACGCTGGCCCGATGGCGCATCCGATCCGCCCGGACTCTTACGAAGAGATCAATAATTTTTACACCGTAACGGTTTACAACAAAGGTGCGGAAGTAGTGCGCATGCTGCGGCACATTGTCGGCAATGATCAATTCCGTGCGGCTACCGATTTGTATTTTGATCGACATGATGGGCATGCGGTCACTACCGAAGAATTTGTACGTGCCATAGAAGACGCAAACAATCTTCAGTTGGAGCAATTCCGTCTTTGGTATACACAGGCCGGTACGCCGGAAGTCGAAGTTACTAGTGAGTATCACGCAGCAAGCAGCACAGCCGTTCTTAAACTAAAACAAACTTGCCCAGCAACGCCAGGGCAGACGCGTAAGCAACCGTTTCAAATACCGGTGGTGGTCGAGGCTTATGATCAAAGTGGAAAAATATTGCTACCGGAAACCACTTTGTCATTGACCGAATCCAGCCAGGAATATGAGTTCACCGGTGTAGAGGCACGGCCTGTTTTTTCGGTGCTGCGAGATTTTTCTGCGCCAGTAAAACTTGATTTTAGACGCAATGCTGAAGATGAGTTTGTGTTGATGCGATTTGATTCCGACCCGTTTAATCGGTGGGAAGGTTTCCAGAACCAGTTTAAGGCGCTGATGCTGGATAATATCGAAACACCGGGCCACCTGACGGCGGAAACGTTGCCAGACAAGTTAATCGAGGCTTTGGTTGATGTGTTTGAAGATGATGATCGCGCGCTAAGTGCTGAAATCTTGAATTTGCCGTCAGAGTCTTATCTAGCCAGCTTTTGCGAGCCGATCGACCCGCATGCGATTTATACCGTTCGGCGAGCGCTAAGGGCTGTTTTGGCGCATCGATTGGAAGCCGAGTTTCTTACTACGTATCAACAAAATGCGGTGGCTGGTGATTATCGTATTGAGCCCGTTGATATGGGTAAGCGCGCTTTGCGTAATCAGTGCTTGTGGTATCTCGCAGAGCTGGAATCAGCCAGCAATTTGGCGACCGATCAGTACCATTCGAGCAATAATATGACTGATAGTCTCGCTGGGCTTGCGTGCCTGATATCGACTAACTCGCCGAATTTGGAATCAATGTTGGAGTCGTTTTACCAGCGTTGGCATGCTGAGCCTCTGGTGGTCGACAAATGGTTCTCTTTACAAGCGATGTCTCCAACGAAAGATGCGGTCGAGCAGGTTTTGGCCTTGCGCGAGCATAAGGCATTTTCTATCAACAATCCTAACAAGGTTCGGGCATTGCTCAGAACGTTCGCAGCCAACAATGCGAGTGGTTTTCATCGTGCGGATGGAGCCGGCTATCAATGTATTGCAGATGCGGTGCTTGAACTTGACTCAATAAACCCACAATCCGCCGCCCGTTTAATGGGTGCTTTTAATCGATGGCGCAAGTACCGGCCGGAGTTGGCCAAAAAAATGAAAAATCAAATTGAGCGGATTTATGCGCAGCCGGGCTTGTCGGCGGATGTGTCGGAGCTTGCCAGCAAAGCGTTAGCTTAAGGCACCCTATGAGGCTGTTTCTATACAACGCTCAAATTCGCGTAGGCCGCCACCAGCCATTTGGCACCTGCGCTACTAAAGTTGACTTGCACCCGCGCGTAATCACCTTGCCCTTCAATATTCATGATGACCCCCTCGCCAAATTTCGGATGGGCGACTGATTTACCAACGCCAAATCCGGGCAGGGTGTCAGCCAGTGCCGCTGGCGCATTGGATTTTTTTTGGCTGTAGTTAGAGGACGAGTTAGAATACGAATTCGAACGCGGGCTCGGTCGAGCCGCACGAATAACATTGAGCATTTCTTCAGGAATTTCATCCAAAAACCGCGATGGTCGGGTGTGGTTTTCGCGACCATAAAGCCTTCGCACTTCGGCGTGCGATAAATACAAATGCTTCATTGCCCGGGTCATGCCGACGTAGCAAAGCCGCCGCTCCTCTTCCAGGCGACCCGGCTCGTCAATTGAACGCTGGTGTGGGAACAGGCCTTCTTCAAGCCCGGTTAGGAATACCATATCAAACTCAAGGCCCTTAGCCGAATGCAGGCTCATCAGTTGCACGCAGTCCTCCCATTCTTCGGCTTGACCTTCGCCCGCTTCCAATGCCGCGTGTGCCAGAAACGAGTCCAATGGGCCTAACTCTTCATCCTCGACCGAAAAGTTTCGTGCGGCAGAAACCAATTCTTCGAGGTTTTCTGCTCGTGCTTGCGCACGTTCGCCTCTATCTTTCTTGTGGTGTTCCAGCAAAGTGGAAACGTCGAGCATAATGCCTATTTGAGTCGGCAGGTTCTGGTCTGTTATTTGCAGGCTCAATTCCTCAATTAATTCAACAAACGCGTCGAGCGCACTGTGTGCTCTTGCCGCGAACGATTTTTGCGCGAGCACCTGCCCGGTTGCTTCCCACAGGCTAATCTGCTGTGCCTGAGCGTGTTCACGTACCTTGTCGAGCGTCGTATTACCGATACCGCGGGTTGGCGTGTTTACTATCCGCTCAAAAGCCACGTCGTTAACGCGACTATTGGCAAGGCGTAAATAAGCCAATGCATCTTTAATTTCCGCACGTTCGAAAAAACGAAGCCCGCCGTACACGCGGTACGGCATGGCGGCATCCAACAGGATTTCTTCAAACACACGGGATTGCGCATTGGAGCGATAAAGAATGGCGGTTTGTGCGCGTTCTCCACCCTTATTGACCCAATCTCGAATTCGGTCGATGACAAAGCGAGCTTCATCGGTTTCGTTATAGGCGTTGTACAGATTTACCGGGTCGCCATCACCATCATCGGTCCATAGTTTTTTGCCAAGTCTGCCGGAGTTCCGCTTAATAATGGCATTGGCGGCGGCTAATATATTCCCGGTCGAGCGGTAGTTTTGCTCCAGGCGCACGGTTCGGGTGTTGGGAAAGTCTTTCTCGAACTGCAATATATTTTCAACTTTGGCGCCGCGCCAACCGTAGATCGATTGGTCATCGTCACCTACAACAAACAGATTTTTATGCTGCGCTGCCAACAATCGCAGCCACTCATATTGAATACTGTTGGTGTCTTGAAACTCGTCTACCAGAATATGCTCGAAGCGCTGTTGATATCGTTGGCGAAGCACTTCGTTGTTGCGAACAAGCTCAAAGGCCCTGAGCAGTAATTCAGAGAAATCGACCAGCCCAAAGCGGCGACAAAGTTTTTCGTATTGCTGGTAAACACCGAGCAATGTCTGCTGCTGTAGGTCTGGGCTTTGGGAAACTTGCGCCGCGCGACGGCCCTCTTCCTTGTGAGCGTTAATAAACCATTGGATCTGCTTGGCAGGCCAGTAGGCTTCGTCCAGCGCTAATTCTTTAAGTGCCCGTTTAATCAGCCGCAGTTGGTCGTCGTTATCGATAATTTGAAAGTCTTTGGGTAAACCCGCTTCGTCATAATGATGTCGCAGCAACCGGTGCGCCAAACCATGAAAGGTACCCATCCACATGCCACCCACGGGTACGCCAAGCATCTCTTCAATGCGATGCTGCATTTCGCGCGCAGCTTTGTTGGTGAAGGTGACCGCCAATATCGATAGCGGCGAAATCGACAGGCCCTCAACCAGCCACGCAATCCTGGAAGTCAGCACACGCGTTTTACCGCTACCCGCACCCGCTATGATCAGCGCAGGGCCGGGCTCAAGCGCCACCGCGTCGCGCTGGGCATCATTTAGCCCGTCGAAAATATGAGAAACGTCTACCAAAATCTAAATCCGGTTATTACTGTTAAGAGACTTTTACACGAGCAGGAATTTTGTTTCTCTCGTAAAGCCCTGACAAGGCAAAAGCGCACGGAATGAGGGAGTTTATATGTCATAAATGACCGATTGAGTACGATTTTAACGCCGTCAGAAAGCAACACACAATTGCGCAAAGGGCTCGTCTATTGGACAGTTACTGATTTGGCTAAATTGCGTGGCTTGTCGATGTCGGTGCCTTTTAACAATGCAACATGATAGGCGAGCAATTGCAGTGGAATCGTGTAGATAATCGGCGCAATGCAGTTGTCTACCGGGGCAACTTTGAGTGTTGTGATGTTGTCGCTATCAGCGATTCCGCTGTCAGGGTCGGCAAAGATAACCAGCTGACCTCCACGCGCGCTGACTTCCTGAATATTACCCTTGAGCTTTTCTATCAGCTTATTATTGGGTGCGACCGCGATTACCGGCATGTTTTCGTCAACCAGCGCCAATGGGCCGTGCTTTAGTTCACCTGCTGCGTACGCTTCGGCGTGAATGTACGAAATCTCCTTAAGCTTTAGCGCGCCTTCAAGGGCAATAGGATACTGGTCGCCGCGACCAAGAAACAGCGCGTGTTGTTTGTCAGCAAATCGCTTGGCAATTTCGGCAATTTCGGGTTCAAGTTCCAATACTCGTTCAATATAGGCGGGTAGCTCGCGTAGCTCTCGAACAATGGCAGCTTCATCCGCATCCGGTTGTGTGCGGCGGCGTAAGCACAGGCCCAATAACAAAAGAGCCGCTAATTGGGTGGTAAATGCCTTGGTAGACGCAACGCCTATTTCTGGCCCCGCGTGGGTCATTATCGCCAGGTCGCTAGCACGCACCAATGAGCTTTCGGGCACATTGCAGATCGATAAAGTGTTTGAGTAACCGAGCGTCTTGGCCAGTTCCAGAGCGCTCATCGTATCGAGCGTTTCTCCCGATTGCGAGATGGTTACAAATAAAGTGCTTTCGTCCACCACATGGTGGCGGTTGATGTATTCGCTGGCGATCTCAACGTCGCAGCCGATACCAAAATTTTCAAACCAGTAACGAGCAACCATCGCTGAGTGATAGCTGGTGCCACAGGCGATGAGTTTCACTTTTCGAGTGTTGTCGAATATCTCTTTCGCCGAAAGGCCAAAGGCTTGTTCTAATACGTGGTCACCGGCAATGCGGCCGTCTAACGTATCCGCAATGGCGCGTCCTTGCTCATGGATCTCTTTGAGCATGTAATGCTCATAACCTTCCAATGTAATGTCTGCATCCGATAGCGTACTGATCAAGGTTTTACGCTCGATGGTCTGGCCATCAGTATCGGTGATGGTTAGTCCATCCGCTCTTAATACCGCGACGTCGCCGTCTTCCAGAACCTTGTAATTTTTGACCACCGAGACCAACGCCGACATGTCTGAGGCGACGTAATATTCACCGTCACCAATGCCGATTAACAGAGGAGAGCTTTTTCTGGCAACGACTAAAGTGTCTGGCTCGTCACGGCAAATAACGCCCAATCCCCACGCGCCTTTAAGTTGTTTGACGGTATTGCGAACCGCGCTGACGAAATCTGCACCCGATTGCATCTCTGCATCGATTTTGTGTGCCAAAACTTCGGTATCTGTTTCTGAGGTAAATACGTAGCCCTTGGCACGCAGCTCTTCGGCCAATTCCTGATAGTTCTCGATAATGCCGTTATGCACCAGCGCAATGCGTTCGTTCGATAAATGCGGGTGAGCATTTTGTTTTGACGGCACCCCGTGGGTAGCCCAGCGGGTGTGCGCAATGCCGGTCTTGCCGTGAAGGTTGGTCTTGTCGAGCTGTGATTTGAGTTGCTTAACTCTGCCAACGCTACGTTCGCGATTGATTGTTTTATCATTGCCAATAATCGCAATTCCAGCAGAGTCATAACCTCGATATTCGAGTTTCTGCAAACCATTAATCAGCACATCGACTACGTCGTTTTTTGCCAGAGCGCCTACTATTCCACACATAATGCTGCTGCCCTGCTTATTTTTTAGTCGGGCGTTTCCAGCCCCGAACACTACGCTGTTTGACGCGCGATATGATGAGCACATCGGCTTCGACATCGTTGGTTACGGTAGTTCCAGCCCCTATGGTTGCGTTGTCCGCGATGGTGACGGGAGCAACCAACTGGCAGTCGGAACCTACAAATACATTCTCGCCAATCACAGTGCGGTGTTTGTAAGCGCCATCATAATTGCAGGTGATGACCCCGGCGCCAATATTGGTATTGGCCCCTACATCGGTATCGCCAACATAGCTTAAATGATTTGCCTTTGCGCCCGCAGAAATCTTGCTGTTTTTCACTTCAACAAAATTGCCAATGCGAACATTTTCGCCAAGTTCACTGCCCGGGCGAATCCGCGCGAACGGGCCGACCGCGGCAGATGCGCCAACATCGGCATCTTCAATAACGCAATTGGGCTCGATCACACAGCCATCGGCCAGCGTACTGGCGCGCACAATGCTGTTCGCACCAATCACCACATGGCTGCCAATTTGGGTTGGGCCTTCGATAACAGTATTAATATCCAGGCTGGTGTCTGGTGCAATACTCACATCACCACGAAAAGTTACGCGGTCAGGGTCGACAATGGTCACGCCACTCTCCATGTAAGCCAGCGCCCGGCGTGCTTGGTAATGTTTTTCGCAGATCGCAAGGTCTCTGCGGTCGTTAACGCCAAGTACCGAAGCAAAATCGTCCGTACAAACACCCGTGATACTGCCGCCCTGAGCCTTGGCCAATTTAATCACATCCGTGAGGTAATACTCCTGCTGATCGTTATTGTTTTCGAGCTTGGCTAGCGTGTCGCTTAGCATTGCAACGGGTAAGGCCATAAACCCGGTATTGACTTCATCGATACCGAGCTGCGAATCATCACAGTCGCGGTGCTCAACAATTTCATTCACGTCGCCGTTGGCATCGCGAACAATGCGACCATAACCTGCTGGCTCATCGAGCTTAGTAGTTAACAAGGCAAGCTGTCGTCGAGCTGCTATTTCAACGAGTTCGGATAACACATTGGTTTCTATTAACGGAACGTCGCCATAAAGCACTAGCGCGGTATTTGAAGCGCCGAGGTTTGGAAGCGTCTGTTGGACGGCATGTCCAGTACCCAATTGTTCAGTTTGCTGTACCCATTTTATCTTGAGATCGGGATGCGTCGTTTCCACGTGCTGCTGCAATGCTTCAGCATTTTGACCGATAACGATGTGCAGGTTGGTATTGGCTAGCGCACTGGCAGCGGCAAGTACGTGGCTAATAAGTGCGCGCCCACCCACCGGATGCAGCACTTTGGGTAGCGCTGATTTCATACGCGTACCCTGGCCTGCGGCGAGGATAATGACGTCAATATTGGCAGCTGAACTCATGGCGCGAACTATATCATTTTGTGAGCTAAGACGTGCGTACGAACTAACTATTGGTGCCCGCTAAACTGATAGATTTATGGGTATGGTTGTAGATGGTCTTAATTTCTTTCGATGGCGGTTATTTGCCCAAGGCGGTCATTGGTAATCGTTCAAAAATAATAAAACCAAGCTCGAATGCCACGCGATGAGCCCGATCGATTAGTTGCCGCTTCGGTGCAAACATACCATGGAACCGGTGAAATTGACTCTCGGTTTGGGCACCAGGGCAGCTAACCCGGCTATGAAGTTCAACGGTTCAAGGATAATGTGAGCTGTCTGTCTCGATAAGGTGTTTTGAGCATGTAGACTCAGGCTATCGGCCATAAAGGACGCTCCCCCAGACTTTTTCATGCTTACCTTCCTTGTATTAGTAGAAATTAATCATCTAAGACTTAAGTGCATTATGTATTTGATCCAGCTCTTCAACAGTTAACAAATGATAGGCTTGTCCAAAAACAATTTTGTCTTCTCTAAAAATATGCAGTCGCAATAATTCTATAAGTTCCTTAGCGTAATTTAAGGCCATGCTTTTTACCATTGCCCTAGACTTAGTATCGGGCAACTTCACAGCTAATCCCATAAAAGTAAAACAAAGTGTTGCCAGCTGTATAGCCTGCAAGTGATCGTTTTCCAAGACATCCACTCCTGTCGTCGCGTGAGCTGCTGGACTCACTTCACCTGACTCTTTTAATCGCTTGGATAATAGTGGAAAGAAACTCTTTTCTTCCTTTTTATTATGAGGAATCAATTCTTCATCAAAAAAATTAGTAAAACGATTAAAGTCAGTCGTCGTTTGTACATCAATATTTTCGGTTTTAGAAATGGCGTCCACGGTCTTTTCAAAAAGATCAAGTTCAGTTATTAGGTCCGTGTGTTCGTCCATCAACTCCCTAACGAGCGGATGCATTTTTTCGTAGGGCACTTGCTCTAGTGCAGGAGGGTTATAGGGGTCAGGTGGGTCCATGGCAGACATCTCTTGGTCCGCTCCTACTTTCTCGCCCTTCTTAAACGGGTCAATTTCTTGTAATTTCTTTAAATCTAAATCCACGCACTTCTCCACTGATATCAGCTATCTTAGGTCTGTTTTTATACTAAAAAGTATAAGAAGTATAAAGCATATGTTTCATTGATCGAATGGTCGCTTTTTGTCCGAAGCGGTCATTCGTCGTCTAACTGCTTCGCTTTCCCCGCAGCGCCGATTGATCCAATAGCCCATGTGTGGAGAGCTTCTCCACGAATCCTGCGGTAGAGTATTGGTCGAGTACTTCAGGCCAATGGCGGACATAGTGCTGGGTACCTTGTGGTAGTAACGCTATAGGGCTATTGGTTCAATCGACCTACTACCGCCACATGCTTGGCGCGAGCGGTAGAATAGGTCACGCCTGGTTGCTTGTATAACTGGCTGATCATTATCCTTTGGCCCAGTAATCTGACGCAGCTTTCGATTTCTTTAGCGCCTCGCCAGTCTCGTAGCCCGGTGCCATTGACGCCGAAGAGAGATCGGCCATGACCTGGTGATGGTCTATATTTAACAACCGCAACCAGCTCTGCTGACCTAAGGTTAAACCGGTTGCACACCCCAGCTCCACTAACTCCGCTTCTGTGAAATGCTTGTGCATCCGATTCCAGAACGCGTCATCCGTGTCGCTCCGCCAAACAATTGCTTCTGCATAGGCGAGCGCTGCCTTTTGCTGATCGTTGTACTTGTCGGATTTTTCAAAGTTCATAAGTTCGTCCACTTGGGCTTCCTCGATGCCTGCGGCTTGACCTTTTAGAGAGCGTTGATTACCACAGAATTCGCAAATTACCGACCGTGAGACGTAGAGGCGACATAATTCTTTGATCTCGTGATCAAGAATGCCGTTTCGAAAAATATCGTTCCAAGAGTTGGCGAAAAACCAGAAACATTCCGGCACATGGGCACGAACTGCACTACTTTCGGGACGTGGAGTTCCCTCACGTGCACAACGCTCCATTTCAGATTGCATCTCGGTGGACATGTCGTCCAGGGCGATATAGCTTATTCGTGGTTTGGTGGGCATATTCATATTCATTCTCCTGACAATGGTTCGTTAAACAAGACGGCGATCGAAGCGAGCGCTTGATGCGATTTGCGACTTCAAGTTCTCTCGCGATCACCGGAATCGAATATACTTGTTGCTAAAAGTTTTGGTAGTATTGAAAAACTGAACATGGTGTTGCAAAAAGATGAATACCAATCCACGCATCCTATCTCTGATGGCCGACTTCGCGATCGTCGTGAACTCCAGCAGCTTCACGCGAGCAGCACCGCGTCTCGGAGTTTCCAAGTCTGTGGTGAGTCGGCGCATCTCTCGTTTGGAGGAAGAGCTGGGCGTTCAACTGCTGTACCGATCGACTCATAGCCTCAGCCTCACCGAGGCGGGAGAACGACTGTTTGCCCAATGTAAGGACCTCGACGACATCGCTGAACAGGCAAAAGCTACGGCTGCAGCGATCCAGCAGTCGCCGCGCGGGCTACTACGAATCACACTGCCGCAGTCGCTGGCCGTTTCACCGCTAGGGAAGCTCGTCTCGCTTTTTCAAGCGGCATATCCAGAGATGCTAATCGATGCACGAGTCACCAGTTTGCAAGTGGATTTAATTGAGGAGGGGTTCGACCTGGCTCTGCGGACAGGTGCGCTGGCTGATTCAGAACTGGTCTGCCGCCGTATTTGCGAAGTGCGGATGCAGGCCGTAGCCACCAGAGCCTACTTGCAGCGCCACGGGCGTCCTAAGACCGTTAATGATCTATCCAAACACAATTGTCTGATTTACTCAGAATTCGCGGTTCGTGATGGTAAGTCGGCGGTAAAACTGGGTGCCGCCAGCGATTCGCCGGTGGTCGTCGGCGGCAACTTCTCTACAAATAGTGGTGTCTTGCTTCTGCACTCACTCCTGGCCGGTCAGGGAATAGCGATCGGGCCCGATTTGATGTTCGAAGAACACGTCTCCAAGCAAGCGGTGGAAGTCATTTTCGATAATCGTGAGGCCACTGCCGTTGGACTGTATGCCGTGTTCCCGCCGGGCCGGTTTGCATCTCCCGGTCGTACGGCATTTGTAAAATTTCTAATTGATCACCTAGGTAGAGGTGGGAAATCGCTAGTATGCTAGATTTCGATATCCTGACAGACTAATAGTACATGCGATAGACCAAACAGATTACACGTTAGAAAACCACTTTTTTTAAAGCAGCCATACTTCGCGGATACGTTAGACGACCGCTTTGAGTACAGTCTGTGTGAAAACTCCAAAGCCGTCTAAATTGACATATTAAGCGTCAGATTGTTCATTTGTCCACTACATTACCAATGGCTGTTTTGAGTATATAGTAGCCGTTAAGCATTCAATCATGACCATTGGTATGTTCAATGGGATCAGGCTCCATTGAGTCTCTAATCTTCATGCATTGCTAATCCCAGTGATCATATCAATATTTCCCGCACCCGGTGGAACCATAGGGAATACCATCTCATTTTCGCAAATAGGCACATTGATGACGCATGGGCCCGGTTGATGCAGCATTTTAGCCAATGCCTGCGATGGGTTCTTTTCAAGTGACAAATCAGTTGCCTTTGTGCCC
>JABJKL010000218.1 GCA_018660405.1 Pseudomonadota bacterium
CAAAGTAAATACAGACCACAGAGCCACACCAGCGAACAAAGTTCGCTTACGTAAACGTGCTTTAAAGCCACCTAAATAGCTGTCAAGACGTTCGGAAGCACTCATAATATTTGACCTCTACGTTTTTTGTTACTGTAGCAAATCATAATTCCGTAAAACCTCATGTTACCGCAGCATCAGCCTCCAGTACTTGAGACCGTCTCAAATAAAAATTTGAAAGCAGCGATTCGGCACATAGCAATATCAATGCGATGATCGCCAATATATGCCAAAGCTCAACAAATGAATCTTCATCTTCGCCCACACGTGCTGTCAACCCGGCCGCTTCAATCGTTTCATCTGCTCCGACTTGACCGCTAACAGCTGAACTCCATTGTATAAGCTCATCGGCACTTAGCGGTGTTGTATCAGACTCAGCTGGCGCTATATTCACCCCAATAAGGCTTTCGCCCCCGGCGGTATGAAGTTCGTAGAACCCTACATCGTTTAACTGACGCTGGCTTAAACTTGATGTATTTTGTAATGCTACAAGCGTGACGCCATTGGGGTCGACAATTTGTCCAGCGGCACCGTCGGAGCCCCGGCCACCAATCTCATCAGCGCGCAAATAATCGCCAGCCACTTTCTGTACGGTTACTGCCTCTCGACGAGACAGATAATTAGCGGTTTGCCCGATAAGCGCGACGAAAAAAGGTTTGACGGGGAGGTTATTCCATTCGTTATCCAGGCTGGTAGTCAGCAGCACCAGTCGCCCTCTACCCACACGCTGTTCAAGCATGAATGGCCTACCACTACTTAACCATGCCAACACACGGTCGGACGCCGTCACTTCGACAGGCAGGCTATGACTAATCGTTAGATCCGCCCAGCCTATTAAATTTTCAAATATCGGGTGGCTACTTTCGACACGGGATACACTGGAAAAAACGGCTTGACTGCCGCCCAATAAGTCAACTTCCGAGCCTTCTAAACCCGAACTTAAGGTATGCCCGCTCAATGGCAGTTGCGCCAATCCCAAAGCACGCTCACCAGCGGCCGCAAACACCGCACCACCGGCTTGCACAAATTGCACAAGATCGTTAGCAATTGATTCTGGAATAGCACCAATATCATCGATCAACACCCAGTTATAACGCTCCAGCGTGCGCGCATCAAAATCTTCAAAGGTAACCGGTTGTACGATCCAGTTAGACGTGGTTTGGCTGTTTTCAGGAGCGCCAACCGTCTCAAGGGCAGTGCTCAAATAGGTCACTGGCCTCGCGTACGGATTTGCAGTAATCAATGGCACGGGTTCAGGTGGAGAGCGGTCAACGGCAAAATGGAAGTGGTTATCACTGTCCAAAGCGTCGCTCTCAGTCAAACTGGCGCGCACCCGATTGATGCCCGGCTGAAACTGGACACCTTCGAAGATTGCAACCGCCCTGCCTGAGGGCGTTAAATCGACCGGCTGCTCCGCAACACTTTCACCATTCACCGCCAGCTCAACAAAGCGGGACTGTTGGCTCGACTGATAGCCCTTAATTCCTACCCGAACCTGCTCACCTTCGGCATCTACATACTCAACCAACCAGTTGGCAAGCGATTCAGGTCTGGTGGGATAAAGCGCTAACTGTACATCCGCAATGGCCGGCAGTTCGGGAATCAGTTTAGCAAATTGCCTGGGCATGCCCGACTGTTGCAAATCACTAAGCAGGTGAATTTTATGGTTCAACCAATCATCAGAAAGCGCACTGCTGAGTCCAGACATCATGACGCCATAGTCCAGTTGATAATTGGTTGCTTCTATCTCGTCTATGGCTGCAAGCAGCAGGCTGGCCTCATTGCTCGGCCCAGCCACAATGCGTAGCTGTTTATCAGCCACCATAAGCTGCGCCCGATCGCCAATGCTCATCGAACGAATAATATCCTTTGCCTGTTGTTTAGCAGTATCCAGCTTATCTGTGCCACTCATCGATGCAGACGTATCAATGAGCACTAAATGATTAACCGAGCCGTCGCTAAATACCAGTAGCGATTCTTCATCCATAAAAGGTCGGGCAAAAACAAAGACAATCGCAAGTAACAACAAAATACGCAGAGTCATCAGGATTAAATAGCGCAGCTGTTTGCGAACGTGTTCCCGCTTTTGGGTGGGCGAAAGCAACATTGCCGAGGCAAACTCGTGCTGATCGGGTGTCGCTGTATTTAAACGATGCAAAAAGAAAGGCAAGGCCGCCAACAACGCGCCTAACGTAAATAATGGAACTAATAAACCCATCGCTTAGCTACTCATAACATAATTGCCCATAAGCTAAGTACGCCTCGAGCGGAAACGTAAATACCCGATCAGGCCCTGGTCCAGTGGCTCGTTGGTTTGCATTAATACATGATCAGCTCGAATTGCATCCGCCGCATTTTCCAATGAGGCTATATGGGCCTGCATCTTCTGTGGGTATTGCTTTTGCATATAGTCTCTGGATACTTCGACCACCTGACCCGTTTCGGCGTCTTTAAGTAACCCTGGGTGTTTAAAATCTGGCTTTATTTCAGCGGGATCCATAATCTGAAACATCATGATGTCCTGACCCTGAAAGGCTAATGGGCGCACGGATTGCAAGAGACTTTCGTGATCACAATAAAAATCGGAAATTACCGCGACCATGCCCTTTTTAATACCCAACGCGCCAACCTGCGTGGCCGGCTCTTCCAATACCGTGCCGCGCTCTGCAACGACCCGGTCCAGGCCATGCAATATCGCCGGCAATTGACCCTGTCGACTGGATGGTGGTCGATAATCACGCACCTTTTCGTCGAACACCATAATACCGACCGCATCGTGTTGTTTAGATGCCATGTAAGTCAAACTAGCGGCCAAATATTTTGCATATTGCAGCTTACTGACTACTGCCTGTTCTGACTGGAAACCCATTGAGGCACTGCTATCGAGTAGAATCATTAAGGGCGAGTTGGTTTCGCCCCGAAAACGCTTAATCACCGTGCGCTCGCTTCTGGCATACACATTCCAATCAATAAAGCGTGGGTCATCACCTTCTGTGTAGGTTTTATATTCGGCAAATTCCTGACTAAACCCAAAGGTCGGCGAACGGTGCAATCCAATCATTACGCCGTCTACTACTGTACGTGCGATCAAATCCAGATTAGCCAGACCCGACAAAACTGCTGGGTCCAGCAGTCTTTGCATCGAACTTCCTTTGGCATCAGCGACCATATGAGAGATTTAGAGCCTGAAACCTCGTTAGCTTGCCAAGCGTGTGGCAATCAAATCATTAAGAATATCATCGACACCAACCCCATCAGATTCAGCAAAATAATTCTCCAACACACGATGCCTTAATACCGGCAAGGCTTGGGATTTCAAATCATCGGTGGTGACGTGATATCGTCCTGCCAACAAAGCCCGCGCTTTTGCCGCCAAGGTGAGAAACATCGTGGCACGCACACTGGCGCCAAACTTCACATATTTCTTAACCATATCGGAAGCCCGCTCATCGTCCGGTCTGGTGGCGCGAACAAGGTCGACTGCCTGTAGATTCACCTCTTCCGAGACCGGCACCTGACGTACCAACCATTGAAATTTTAATATCTGCTGCTGGCTTGTGCAGGCCTCGATTTTGGGTAAATCAACCCGAGTCGTATAACGATTGACCACGCCCAGCTCGTCTTCTGCAGAAAGGTAATCCAACACCACATTGAACAAAAACCGGTCGAGTTGAGCCTCAGGCAGGGGGTAAGTACCTTCAAGCTCAATAGGGTTTTGTGTGGCAAGCACGAAAAATGGGCTTTCAAGTTGATGATTATTACCGCGCACCGTAACGGTCTGTTCCTGCATGGCCTCCAGCAATGCTGCCTGGGTCTTGGGCGGTGTTCGATTAATCTCGTCGGCTAACACGACGTTCGCAAATATTGGCCCGGGTACGAAATTCCACTGTCGACCGTCCGGGCCTTCGTCAATAATATCGGTGCCGGTAATATCGGTTGGCATCAAGTCTGGGGTAAATTGTATGCGCTTGAAGCTCAAGCCCAACGCATCTGCCAAGGTGCTCACCAACAAGGTTTTTGCGGTCCCCGGCATGCCGGTGATTAAGCAATGCCCACCCACCAGCAAGGTCACCAATAACTGCTCGACAACCTCTTGCTGTCCAACCACCGCTCTACCTACCTGCTCACGTATAGCAGCCATCTGCTGGGTAAATAATTCCACCAGTTCTCGAGTCTTTTGTTCGGATACAGTGTCCTGTGGTTTCGCTTTAGTAGTGGCAGAGGTGTCGTTCGATTTAGTCATTTCCAAGTCCTGATTTATGATTATTAGTTGGTGGTTTACAAACTATAATGAGTATTATCTATTCAACCTGTGGGTTGGGAACCTCTAATTTATTCTGGATGAAGTAGATTGCGTTCAAAATGGCCAGCTTTGAGGCGCAAATCGCATGTAATAGCTGGCTATTGCAAAGATTTGCAACAAAGAAGCTGGGTATTTTGAGCGTGATATACGATTTCATGAATGAATCAGAGGTTTCCTAGTATCGACTTAAGCAGTTTTTGCGCGGGACGATAATGCGGTGCTGCATCCAGAGCCGTCAAAACATTGTGTCGACTCTGCTCCAGATCACCTAACTGATAAAGCGCATTACCTAGTCTATAATGCGCGGCAGCTTTGTCTAGCGGATTCAGCGCCAATGCAACCTGGTACTCGGTTAATGCCTCGCTGGCCCGTTCTCGTTGCAACAAAATATCACCCAGCAAGAAATGTAGCTCCAGATCAAAGGGTGCGACCAACAACTGGCTTTGTAATACCTTAATGGCATCGTCAAAACGATCCTGCTCCTGCAGGTATTTTGCCAATGCAAATAATGAAGTTGCTTCGTATCCACCGTTACGCCAGAAAGTTTCCAGCGTTACCATTTGAGCATCAATATTTTCCTGACCCACCAAGGCACGAGCCTTGGTTAAATACGGGCTGTCCACCTCAATATATGCAGGCATCATGTCAATCGCCTGCTGCGCAGCTTCCAATGCTGAATCCCAGGACTCATCGCTTAACGCTTTATTCGCCTGGACCTGAACCGCTCTCCATTCGTCCAATTGTTTAATCTGTTCACCGAATTCGGTGGTAAAAAACTCACTAAATTGCACATCAAAATCACCGGTTGATAAGCCAAGAACCTCTTTGACTACTCCTGGGGTATCAACACCATCGCCATAGGCGTTAAGCATGTCGACTAATTTAGGGAAACCGAAATTACGTTTAACAAATTCGCATATCAGACCCGCTTGCATATACGACACTATCACTTGATTTTGGTATTCGGGCTGCACAAATCCGCTATCCAGTTCAGCAATTGGCAAAAACTCCTGGGTGCGTAAAGACTCAAGTACGTGTAACGGAATCCGAATGGTTTTTATCGGCCCGGTATTCCATTCTTCAAACACCGAAACACCTTCGCTAAACCAGCGAGGAATATTATGTTTACTGGCCTCAAGCGTGAAAATATGCGCCACCTCGTGCCATAAGGTAGTACCCCAATGGTAGTCCTCACCCGCCTGGGCATTTGGCGAATCCATTGCCACGACATAGCCAAAAGCCACCCCAAGTAAAGCAGTTCCCGGCATGCCCAGCGCGCGCACGATAAAATCGTCATGGTTCGGGTAAATTTCAATCGTGGCGGTCTGTTTTAGCTCGAAACCATAACGATCACTGAAAGTGTCCAGCGCTTTTAGGGCCAGACGACTGGCATACGGCGCCAGCACCTCTTTTTCCTCGGTATCCAGACGCAAGCTTAGATCTGGCAATAGCCGCTCCTCGTCGATCCCTGGAGAGTTTCCTGGAGAGCTCCCTGGAGAGCTCCCTGGGGAGTGCTCCGGATAGCTGGTCACAGAAAACGTATCGTAGTAATCCAACAATCTTAGCGAATTCACCAGTTCTGGATTAAACGGATCGCCAGCATAGGCCAGCTCATAATGCTCGCGCGCCGGGGTGGGTCGATTCTGTCGCAAATGATTCGCGGCCAGTGAAAGATGGGCCTCCCAGTGGTCGGCCTGCACATCAACGGCACGCTGATAATACTCACCGGTTTCATCGTAACGAAAGGTAATCATGTAAAAATAAGCAGGTATGGCGTACGCATCGCCATAGGCCGGATTTATATCCAATGCACGGGTAATCCACTCGTCTGGATCCTCTCTGGCTCTGACGGCTCTACCCGCCCGCATTGCATAGTTAGCCAACAATAGCGTTATATCATTACCTGCCAGGTTTGCTGCGTCATCAAGCAAGGTGTCGGCTCGTTCGGATTCATCGCGTTGTAAAGCAACTCGAGCCAGTGCAATATTTGCTTTTACACGAACCCCAACGGGCATGCTCCGGTCCTCGATCAGCGCAGCAAACTGCTCCAGGGCATCGGTACCGCCACTTTCAAGTAATATTTCCGCCGTCGCTAATCGTGCGTACGCGTTATCAGGGTCCAACTGCAGTGCTTCGCTAAAAAGATTTAGCGCCTCCTGACTTTGATAGGTGTCGGCATAAAGGGCGCCCCAACGAACAAGCAAACGACTATTTGATGGTTCTGCTTTGCTTGCTGCGCTGAACCTGCTGTTTGCTGTTTTTCTATCGCCCAAGGCCCATATCGCCTCTGCTTGCACAAACAATGGCTGACTGGCGTTGATTAAACCTCTAAAACAGGATTTTGCCGCCGATAGTTCGCCTGACCAATGTAAGTCCTCGCATTGCAACAAGTCAGGGTTTTCAAGCGCACCATAGTGATACTCACGTGCATAGGCGTTAAAACAGGCGCTGAAACAGAGTATCAGGGTGAGACAGCAACCATATAAGTGTTTATTCGCCATTGACACCATCAAGCAAATCGATTTCGTCCTGCACCATAATTAGGTCCAGCATCAGTATTTGAAAAACATATTCATAGTCTTGTTCACCCATACCAATTCGTCGCAATCTCAGGCTCTCAATTCTCAGGTCCAATTGATCTCGCTGCTCAAACAATGCTATTAATTCAGGGCTTTGCATCGAGTCATCTTGACTGCCGAGATTTGCCAACGTCATTCGCCCTGCAATCTGGCCTTCGCCGGGTTGTTGCAAGAAAGCGTGTTCGGTGGCTAACAAACCCTCGCTTTCATAGAAATCATTGGTTGCACGTTCTGCATAATCGAAAGCTTCTTGTAGACTGATTTTTTGGTTCTTGTCCAGATCAGCGGCAGTCTCAACAAACGCCCGGGCGAAAAAACGTCCGAAGCGGGTCGCGTTGCGTTCGCGCCCATTCTTGGTGGCGGTCAACAGGGTAATAGGCTCTTCCTTGAGTGCATCTAACAGCGCACCGCTGCTGCTGCTGGTATTTATGAGAACTTTAGCGGGAACATTAATCTGGCTGAAACCTTGCTGTAAATCGCTAAAGCTTAAATCGGGCCCGGGAATATTAAATTTATATTCAACATCGTCGAAGGTTCCGTGCCCAATCAATACGACAAGCGCTGAGTCATCATCATCGGCGTTGACTGCGATGCCATCAAACCAGTCCATCACAACTTGCCGGTTGGCATCAGAACCCCTTAAAATAGTGAGCTGCGGCTCACCTACTACTGACTTAAGAGCCTCACCAATCGTGTCTGCTTGCTCATCGAACTGGCGTTGATACCACGCCTCACCGCCCAAGCCTTGTACCAGCAATGTGTGTGTTTCCGCGCTCGCCGAAGGCGTATTTAGTAATAACAACATTCCGACAATGGATCCGGTAACCACAGACCGAATATGAAGCGCACTCATATGTGCCCCCCCCCTCATATATAACCCCAGTGTCGGCGTAAAAACCACTCGGTAATTTTTAGCATCACCAGTAACAAGAACCATATTGGCAGATCCCACAGAGGCAGTATCGTTGATTGGGTAATACCAGAGCGAGATTCGGCAACCGCTGCTGGCAAGTTGGACAGATCGTCAATGTCCCAATAACGCCCGCCCGTCGCTTCGGCCAATGTAGTAAGTTGCGCCTTATCTTGTCGAATATTAAAATACTCGGACCGATTATCAACAATTTGAACCGCAGTTTGTGCCGAATCGATGGGTTCACCTTCACGACTCGCGATTGCATCCAGATAGATAACTCCGGCAGACAAGCTTTCAAAACTAGCTTCAAAAACTCCCGGCTCACCATAGGAAGGTTGTAACTCGACTCGCTTGTTCCTTCCATTACCAGCCCCTTCGCTACCAACACCTTCCAGCAAAGCAGCCAGCCGAACATCCGTCACCGGACTAAAATCATCATTTTTTAGCTCAGCTCGAATATGCACCTGATCTGCGATCTGCTCAGCATACAAGTTGAATTTGGTGGGTGCTGCCGATACTAATGCACGTATTGTTTGTCGCCAAAATGTCTCGTGCCGTAGATCATCGGCCGGCAAAAGCATTTGCCATCGCCAGGTGCCGCCGGTAGCCAACACCATGGTTCTACCCGAACCGTAGGGCTGTGATACTAATAGCGGCACGGTCTGCACGCCGGCATCAACAGCCTGGGCACTAATCAAAGTGCTCGCCGCAGGTTTCAACGCTCCGATATTTTGATAATTAGCAAGCTCGGGCAGCTCTGACCAAAGCCGCATGTTCTCTTGAAAATCGTCGGCCAATTTCAAGCTAGCCAAATTAGAACCAGCGGGCGTCAAAACGGCGCGGGCTTTTTCTCGCACAAATTCTTCCGTGTCGCTGTTTAGCGCCACCGGCAGACTGTCTCCTACCACTGAATGATCCCAACCTCCTGCGGCCAAGCCATTTCGCCCGCCGAGCATCATTAGCGCTCCCCCTCGTTCGCTGACAAAATCGTGAATCATCTGTTGCTGCGCGCTGCTAAATCGAGGCGCTTCAACGCTGCCTATAATAATGGCGTCATATTCATACAATTCATCTTTGCGAGTCGGAAAGCCTTCACTTAGCTGCCGTTCGTCCGATATGCCTTGTCGAAAAAACTTATTGTCGCTCACCCATAGCAAGCTGACCAGATCAACAACTGGATCGTCATCAAAGGCCCGCCGTATAAATTTGTGCTCCCAGCGAGGTTCGCCTTCGGCATATAAGACGCGATAACGCCGCTCAACCACTTCAACCAATTGGCTCGTGTGATTATTCTCGACGTTCAATTCCTGTTCGAGTCTATCCAATCGAAATTCGATGTTTCGGTAGCCATCGTCCGGTAGCCCAAACGCTATTGACGCGACGGTACTCCGGGTATCAACTGCTAGTGCAATTTCCTGCGATGCTAGATATTGATCGCCGTCATAAACTTTCAACCGCACCGAGCCTGGTGCGTCATGTCGAATACTGACTGAGGCCGCGACCGTGCTATTGGGCAAAACAGTCGCCGGCAAATCCAGATGCTCAATCTCGATATCCTCTGCAATGGCAGTTCGACCGATACCGACGGTATGAACCGGTATATTGAAAGCGATAATTTCGTCTAGCAACTGTTCACTAATACTACCTCTGGAATCGGAACCATCGGACAAAACGATCAGGGCGGCCAGGGAATCTGATCTGGCTTGCTCCAAAACCGTTAAAATTGATGTTCCCAGATCCGTCTCGGAGCCTGGTGGAGGTAATTTGGTAAAATCTGGCAATGCTTGTGCATCTTGCGCAAAAGACCAGAGGCGCGACCCATAAGTGTCTTGAATCCTTTTTATTGGACCCTCGCCAAAAAGCGCTCGAGCTTTATCAATTCTCGAAACACCTGCATCCAGATAATCCATGCTCGCCGACGTATCCAGCATAAAAGCAACGCTATTTTGCTCCTCTAACAGCTGTTCAGTTACCAGTGAGGGCTTCCACAATAAAACGATTAATCCTGCAATAACCAGCCACTGCAAGCAAGCAATAGAGAATGTTCTCGCGAGGCTCAAGGAGCGTCTGGATACCAGCAACCACCCGAAAACTAAAATGAGGGTTCCCAACAGACCCGCAAAAAGCCACTCGAGGGGCCAGTCAGTGTCAAATATTCGTTCGGCTTCCAGCCACGTTACCAACGGGTACCTGAATAATAGCTCAAACATTGCTGACAAATACCGTGGCAGATAAAATCAAGATAAGCGGTAAACTAATACTGCCTAGTCCCTTGTTAGCCCCACTAACTATTAGCCACCCTAAAACGGTGCCTCTTTGCGTGGAGCAAGATTAGTTCTAATTATAAACAGCCTACGCGAACCTAAACAGCCTGGAAACAGACTGTTACGAGAGTGTAACCATCATCTAACCAAGGTTAGATTTTACCGTTTTCATTACATGACAAGCGCTGTCACGACTAATATTTATCAATTACTGTGGATTTCTATTCGCGATTTGCTGCTCATCCCGGTAAAGACGTAAAGCCAGCCGCAGTGCCCTGATTTCACCCAGACACCTTATTGGGATCATCCAGGGATGTAAAAGATTATAGCGAGATCGAGCCTGTCTGAAAAACCTCCCAAACATATAACTTAGGCAATCCCAACCTTCACCTTGCTTGAGAGCGTAATAGTAATCCCCAACCCCGTGGTTAGGTGATGACTGTACGTCGTCAGAACCTTTTGGACAGATCGGACTCTAGTTTAAGAGAGTATCCCGTCCATCAATTGAGCTGATTTG
>JABJKL010000219.1 GCA_018660405.1 Pseudomonadota bacterium
AAAGTCTTCCACTGTAGCCCCAGGCAAAGCTAGCCAGACTTTGGTAAGTTCTACGGGTTCAGTAAAACTGCTCGGGTCAGTAACGGTCATATTTAATCGCATACTTTTACCGTCTTCGCTGGGGACAAACTGCTCAACGACCAATACATCGTCACTGAGCGGGATACCGCCACCAGAAAAATGGCCATAGCCGATTCTGCTGGTTTCAATAACCAACGTATCGTCCTGCCAATGCCCGGTCGAATAACCCATCAACGACAAAGGCTCGCCCTCGGGCATTTCATCTTCGCCCATATGAACGATGCGCAACCCATTGTATTCCTCCATGCGAATATGAATCTCATCATCAAGCTGCACAATCTCCATCGGATAAGGTTGCTCAATTGCATAGGGCATACCCTTGGGCTGGCAATTAAGCGTTGGGATTTCCGTCAAAGGATTAAAAGCGGCTACTGCTGCTTTTGCCATATCGGTAAGGGGATAGTTTTCGACATACGCCGGGTCCATGGTTTCCAGAAAAGGAAATGCTTCAGGGCCAACGGTTGAAGTGCTCCAAACCCTGAAAATACCCGTCCCTTCATCCTGCGCATCGTCCAAGGTTGCCGCCCATGGGTTAATACCGATGGCTTCCCCCCATCGCGCCTTACCCCATTGATCAAACACGATCTCACGGCCATCAGGTAACAAGGCATTGAGCACAAACATCGAATTCTCTGCGTAGCGCGCCGGATGGCCCGCAACCTTAACAAAGTCTCCAACTTTAAGGGCCTCTGGGCTGACGTCCATTCGTCGCATAATACTCAGGGAATGACTCTGAATTTGGTACCTCACCTCTTGCCCTTGGGCATCGGTATTTTTGAGCTCAAACAACACATGTGGATTTCTCCACGCCAGGCTCATCACCTCTCCTTCATATTCGCTTACGGCGGTCACATCGAAAGTTGTAGCAAAACTATGATGGGCAGTAGCAACGACGGGCGACAAAGCCAGGCAAAGTGCAGTAATCCATCGATTCAGTTGTGAATGGGTCATACGGTTCTCTCTGATATAAATATTATATTTCTGTTTGGTCGTTCTAATTGATGTAAACGGCGACACAATATCGTGAATATTTACTGCCAGCCATAAAAAATAAGCGTTTCAGCAGTATATGCTTGAACGACCGTCCTGTGTATCACTAGTCTGTCGCCTACTTGCCTAGGCCGCCTATCGCCCTGTTAGAGCTCAGCCTCCAATCCTTAAGTATCTGTTCATACAGTTGTTAGCAAGGTTCGAAAAATATGGGCTTTTGTCCCTATTAGATGTATGTTTGATCGGAAATTAGGTATCGTTTTGTGGGCTAGACTCTTATGCACAATGTCACCAACGTTCCTCATCGGATCAAATATGAAGACGACATTGCGGTTGGCGAGCCGGCAGTTCTGCGGTTACCCTCCGGCATCATTCTGCGACTGAATGGCCCTGCTGCGTTGGTTTGGCAATGTATTGACGGGAATAAGGATATCGATCAAATAGTCCAGGATATTCAGCAAACGTTTCCGGAATCGTATCATTCGATACCGGCCCATGTTACAGACTTGATCACCAATCTTGTCGCTCACGGTCTGGTTGAGCTGGCTCCTTCGGCGAGATATCGTGTTATCGATCCAACCCAAATGCCACCCGGAGTGCTTTTCCTGGCAAATCATGGCGGCGCGATCAATGAGGCGTCTTTAATGTACCACGCGGCCGGAGTGCCCTTGTGGTTAGCTGGACCCTTGCTACGTGACACGCTTCCAAACGTTCTCCTACCCGAACAAGTCGACCTGTACCATGGCAGGGAAGTTGAGATTGCCTACACTATCGGTGAGATTCGCAAACTGATCGAGGACGGTAAAATTGGGATTGTCTTGTTTGTCGTGCCGGAAGACACGCAGCAAATCCAATCGGTGCTTGGCGACATACCGCTGATCTTGCGTCATTCTACCGGCGATAACGAGAGACTAAAAGGATCTGCTCCTTATAGCTTCATGTCACCGAGTGCGAGCGCAATCGATTTTGTCAGTGCTCCCAATCAATGGAAGAGTGTGAAATGCGCTGACTTTCGGCGACTGGACAGTATGCGCGAGGGTGATGGGGTGCCTATCTCACAGCGGCGGGGGTTTTTCACATTTATCAATCACTTTCAACGTTTTACGGATTCCTACGCGACTTATCTTGCGCTTCGCGAGGCGGTTGCCGACCTTGATCTGCGTCACTACGGTGACGGTAGTTCTTTTGGTGTACGCAATGCGTACGAGGCCTTGATGGGTGCCCGGGCCACCGTTCATATAAAAGACGACGGCGTGTGTTGCAACGCCGTAATCGAGTCTATTAGTGTTGGTGTCCCGGTGATCATGGACCGAAAATCCTGTCAAATCCTGGGCCTGGACCATTACGTGGTCCACGGTCAGTCGGGGTTGTTATTCGATACCGTAGCTGAAGGTGCCGAGATCCTGAGAAGACTTGATAAGGACGACAAATATCTGGCAAAACTCAGCGAGCGCACACTGGCGCTGGCCCGACAACGCTGCCAGCTGGGGTCGATTGACATTAAAGAATTCAAGGGTTTCCTGAATAGAGCTCTCGACAGCACCTGCTTGCGTGGCGTTAACCCTGGCCATCCAGAAAAATCCGCGATGGCTGGCAGACAACATAGCCCCGACCCCTGGGAGCGGGTTTTCTTCCTCCATCCCTCGGGAACCAAACCGGAAATACGCAACCCGTCGTACCCATTT
>JABJKL010000044.1 GCA_018660405.1 Pseudomonadota bacterium
CGAATCGATTTAGCCGGACTTTTACGCGTCCTTTTAGCAGGCTCGCGGGCCAGCTCAATAGCGGCATCCAATAATGTGTCGGGGGCCGTGTAATCGTCGATTAGCCCCACTTTATATGCCCGCAAGGCATTCAATCGCTTTCCAGTTAACAGCAAATCAAGCGCGCGTTCTACTCCAAGCAGAGCCGGTGTGCGTTGGGTGCCACCAGCACCGGGCAACAGGCCTAATTGCACTTCAGGAAAGCCCAGATGGGTACTTTTGTGTTCGGCAGCGACCCGCTTGTCAAATGCCAATGCCAATTCCAGCCCACCGCCCAAACAAACGCCATTAATGGCTGCTACCGTGGTCAACCGTAATGACTCGATCCGGTTAAATACTGCATGTGCAAGGTTTAGAGTCGCAACAGCATCTTCTTCGGTTTTGATCGCGTTCAACATTTTTATATCTGCACCCGCGACGAAACAGTCCTTCTTGCCTGAAATCAGTACCAGCCCCTTAAGCCCCGATTTCTGCTCGACCTGGTCCAGCAAAGTATTGAGTTCATCCGTCAATCGGGTATGAATTGTATTAATAGAAGCATCTTTTTCATCCATCCATACGATGCACACGTCATCGCGATACTCGGTAGTGAACACCTTATTCGCGGCACTTTTATTGGCAGACGTCTTTTTCGCAGGTACTCTTTTTGTCGACCCTTTTTTTGCAGGAATATTCTTTGTAGACACGATCTTGCTGGCTGCTCTCTTATTAGACATTAGGCCACCTCCACTATCATTGCAGCGCCCAAACCACCCGCCGCACACGCACTAATTAATCCGGTAGTCTTGTTGGTTCTGTGCAAATCATGCAGTAGCTGAGTTAACTGCCTGGTGCCCGTAGCGGCAAACGGGTGGCCCAGTGATATTGAGCTTCCGGTAATATTTAGCCGATCCATGTCAATTTTTCCGACTGCGCTGATTCGATTCAAATGAGTTTTCGCGAATTCCCTGGACTCCAGAGCCTGCACATTTGATAGCACCTGTGCCGCAAATGCTTCGTGCATATCAATAAGATCAATATCCGATAACTTCATGCCAGCATATTCAAGTGCCTTGGGGATAGCAAATGCTGGCCCCATCAACATTTGCCAATCAGGATCTATCGCGTGGAAAGCATACGAGCAGATATAACCCAAAGGCGAGTAACCGAGCGCTTTGGCAACGGACTCTGGCATCAATAATACAGCGCTTGCGCCATCAGTAAGCGGTGAGCTATTACCCGCAGTGACGCTCCCATGCCGACGATCAAACACCGGTTTTAAATGCTGGTATTTGTCCAGTTCACTGTCTGAACGGAATAGATTGTCTTTGCTAACCGCTTTAAATTTAGGCGCTGGAAACACATCGATGACTTGATTATCAAACCAACCCTGCTGCCAGGCGTTTGCGGCATTTTTATGGCTACGGTGCGCGAACGCATCTTGCTCGTCGCGCGGAATACCGTTCTCTTTGGCCATTTTTTCCGCTGCCTCACCCATCGTGTAATTTGATGATGGCTCTTTAATCGCTGGCGCTTTGGGCATCAGATCGACAAATCGCGCACCTTTAAATGCAGCGAGCTTGCCGCCAAATGAACGTGATTTAGAGGCCGTCACAAGAGAGCGGGATAATGTTTTTCCAATCGTCAATGGCGCATCGCTGATGTTATCCGCACCGCCTGCAATTCCAATTCGGCACTGACCCGCTCTAATGTTTTGAATAACATTCACACACGCCTGATAAGCGGTCGCGCAAGCCCGGCTTACGCTATAAGCGTCCACACTGACTGGCAAGCCACCTCCTATTACCACTTCGCGCGCGATATTGGGGGCTTCAGGCGACGATACTACTTGCCCATAAACCAATTGGTCGATTAACTCTGGTGATATATTGCTGCGTTCAACCATTTCCTTGACAACCCACCCGCCCAGTTGACGCGGCGAAGATGCCAGATACGCACCCCCAATTTTTTGGAAAGGTGTCCTGAGCCCGGTAACGACCGCTATTCTTTCTGTTGTTTCACTCATACAATAGGTTGTGACGGGTTAACGAAATCCGCTATGGTGACGCAAATTGAAAATTCACCACATGTAATTAACCATATCGTTTTGTTGCAAACGAAACCAGTTACCGAATCCCCACATTTGTAATTTCATGAAAAACATTCATCAAGCGCCCCCAAGCATAGTGTTAGCGTCTTCTTCTGCCTATCGTCGACAATTGCTAACCAAGCTTGGCATCGAATTTTACTGCGATAGTCCGGCTATCGATGAGTCCGCCTTGCCTGAAGAATCAGCACAAAGTCTGGTCACTCGTCTTGCGCTACAAAAGGCACAAGCAGTCGCCAAACGTCATCCCTCAGCTTTCATTATTGGAGCTGATCAAGTGGCACTTCATCCATCGGGAATTGTTGGCAAGCCCGAAAACCATGAGCACGCGGTGCAACAGCTACTAGAGGCCTCCGGTGCAAAAATAAGGTTATATACCAGCCTTGTTCTTCTGAATGCGCAAAATCAGGAGTACCAACAGAAACTGGTTCCTTTCGACGTCCACTTTCGAAAACTGGATATGGCAACTATCGAAAGCTATCTGCAGCTAGAGAAACCGTACGACTGTTCCGGTAGCCTGAAAGCCGAAGCTCTGGGTATCTGGTTGATCAAAAAATTTGAAGGTGATGACCCGAATGCCCTGACCGGTTTACCGTTGATTTGTTTGATCGATATGTTACAAAAATGGGACTACCCGGTTTTTGGAGGAACCCGTGCTTGATCAAATTACCCCCGTGATCCTCACCTTCAACGAGGAAGCAAATATCGGACGTTGTCTGGATCAACTCAGCTGGGCTGATACGGTAGTCGTAGTAGACAGCGGGTCCATCGATCGAACAGAGGCAATCTGCGCACAGTATAAAAATGTGAGTTTTACAAGGTGTCCATTTGAACATCACGCGAGTCAATGGACTACCGCGGTTGAGCACCCGTCAGTGCACACTGAATGGGTTCTGACGCTGGACGCCGATTACATTCTGGATGATTCTTTTATACAAGAACTGGAATCCCTTGACCCGGGTAATACCACCACCGCGTATCAAAGCGAATTCATCTACTGTATCAATGGGCATCCGCTGCCCCATAGTCTGTACCCGCCCAGAGTCGTGTTAGCGCGTAAAAACTCGCTTAGCTTCTATTTGGATGGGCATACTCAAAGACAGAAAGTAAAGGGGGAAGTAGAAAAGTTGCGCAGCAAATTGCAGCATGACGATCGAAAACCAGAATCACTTTGGCAATTGAGCCAGCAAAAATACGCTGAACGAGAAGCTAGAAAG
>JABJKL010000080.1 GCA_018660405.1 Pseudomonadota bacterium
ATTCCAAAACTCGGCCGGTGTCGAGAACTCCGGACGCGTATCGTGATCAGGAATATCGCGGCCATCGTAGTGATCGCCGTTTGATACGATCGGATAGCCATAGTTCGCACCCCGTTGAACCAGGTTGAGCTCGTCACCACCCATGGGGCCCATCTCAACATCCCAAAGTTGGCCTGATTGATCGAACGCCAAGCCCAGCGGGTTGCGATGACCCAGCGACCAGATCTCAGCCGTTACGCCACCGCGCTCATAAAATGGATTGTCGTTGGGAATTGTACCGTCAACATTTAACCGCAAGACCTTGCCTAGATTCGCCTCCATGTCTTGCGCGGGGTCGAATTTCTGGCGCTCACCCGAGCTGATCCAGAAATAGCCGTTTGGCCCAAATACGATTCGATGACCAAAGTGGCCCTGCCCAGTGACTTTCGGCACCTGACGCCAGATGACCTCCAGATCAGTGAGCTCTCCACCGTCTCCAGCCAGATTCAGCGTCGCACGTGCGACAGCCGCTCCCCGGGTATCGCCGTCACCGCTTTCTGCGTAACTTATGTAGATTAGATTATTATTCTCAAAATCGGGATGCAGCACAATATCGCCCAGCCCGCCTTGGCCGCCGAAATCGACTTCGGGCACGCCGGAAATGTCACCAACGCTTGCGTCACCTCCTCTCCCATCAAAACTGAGTATTTTCAGAGCGCCCTCGCCTTCACTGATTAACAGCCGGTCGTCAGGAAGAAACTCCATTGCCCAGGGCACATCGAATTGCCCCATCGTGGTTACGGTGAACTCCGAGTGCTGCGCATAAAGCGGCTGGACTGTAGCCATGAAGACAGCCATCGTGAAGCCCCAACAAGATAACGATTTCCAATTTCTGAGCATTTTCGATTCCTCGACCTGTTTAATATATTACCGCCACTATACTAAACTTCGATGTACCAACAAATGTAATTCCATAGTGGATGACTGCTTTTTGCTGCGATCTCAATGGGTCGATGCAACACATTGATTAAATCGTGTGTTGCCTTGTTCACAAACAACTCATTCAAAGCCGATATCATCTTTAACCAGAAAAGCATACGCTCTATACTAATTATCCTTTTCATCCTTCCCTAATTTGCAGAATCTGGAGACTTAGATGAACCACAGCAAAATTAACGCCCTTTCATTGATTGTCGGTATTGCCTTCTTGCAGAGCGTGGTTGCTCAGGAAGGTTGGGACACAGAACCAAGCCTGGTCAACATTACCGACAATGTATTTCGAACCGTACATCGGCCCGCGGCCGCAAACAGTGTTGTTATTGCAACGGATGAAGGGCTTGTGGTCGTCGACGGCACTTGCCGGGGTAGAGGCGACCCTGCCTGGCTTAAGGAAGAATTGGCTCGGCGATTCGACGTTCCGGTTAAATATGTCATCCTGAGCCATGATCATGAAGATCACATTTGTGATTTGCAGGTTTTCGACGATACCGCCGTTACTATTTCGCATGCCCGAACACGGGAACACATTCTTAGAGAGAATCGGAACACATCGATACCCGACATCGTCTTCCACCAGGATCAGATGGAATTCTTTCTCGGCGGCAAGCAATTCATTTTGTATTACTTCGGCCATACGCATAGCGACAACTTGATTCAGATACACATTCCTGATGAAGGCGTGCTGATCGCACCGGATTTATCCCGATCTGGAAAATCGCTGGTACTGCCCGATTTCAGGGACGCCGATGTCAACAATATGATTGATACTCTGGAAAAGTTATCCAAATTGAATGACGTGGATATCGTAATCCCCGGACATCGGGGCACGACGACGCAGGACAGGTTCATGGATTACCAAAAGTATGTAATCGCTCTGCGAGACCGTGTTCTGGAACAAATGGTCAATGGTGCTACTGTTGAGGAAATTCTTGAGACAGTGACCATGGAAGATTTCTCGGATTATGGAAACATCGATCTCTGGTTACGCAGCAATATCATTTCCATGTGGGACAATATGTATCGGTATCGCGAGCCCAATGTGAATTCAGACGCAGCCGGGGATTACCAGAGTTCTTATCCAATCGGCTACCCCATCGGTGGATACCAGAGCGGTAATCAATGAAACCTACGACTGTTTAGGGTCCATCGGCGGTCCAAGAGCCCGGTATCTCGATACAATTATAGGGCTTAATCGTCTCGCCGGGTAGTTAACTCCACGCTGAGTGCTGCGTTACGGGCTCGATAAAAACTACCGGATCGGTGAGCGCCATTTATATGCACCGCCTGAGAATTTGAAGAATATCTCAAGTGCAGTGAGTTAGGGTTACGCTTTATACTACTTATTACTTATATTTGCTGCGCGCCAACGCTAGACTCAGTGACGGTTACTTTGAGTAAAATCACCCGGCAAGTAACAGATGCAAATAGGCGAGAGCGATACCAATAAGCTTATTTGACTAAAACATCTTTCGAGGAGAATCAATAGTGGTCCGCAACACTGAAACAAGCTACGGCAGCATTACCAAATGGATGCATTGGTTGACGGCACTTTTCATTCTGATCGCCTATGTCAGCATCTACTATTTGCATTGGGTATTAAATGACGAAGGGCCACTAAGAAGCCCCATTATTCAACTCCATAAAGCCATTGGTTTCAGTATATTAATATTCATTATTTTGCGGCTCTATTGGCGGACTAATAACCCCCACCCTGCGCTGCCCGATCGCCTGCCAAAGTGGCAAGTCAAGGCGGCTAACGCCAGCCACTTTATGCTGTATTTGTTACTCATTGTAACGCCCGTTTCTGGCTACCTTGGCAACACTGCAGGCATAAATTATGGCTTGTTCAACATTCCGTCACTAAAAGAAGCCGCTATTTTCGTCGAAATGTTGGGTCTGTTTGACCTGAGCTATGACCAATTTGAAGTACCTTTTGATTTCTTCCACTACCAGGTTGCCGGCCCGCTGATCGTCTGGATGACGGTCGCTGTGCACATAAGCGCCGGCCTTTACCACCACTTTGTTGAAAAAGACGTTGTGCTGAAACGGATGCTTCCAGGCAATTTAGGCTAGCTCAAAAGTCGCTCAGCGTGTAGCCGGCGCAGAATTGACTGCCGGGGCGATTAGATAGTCCGGGTTTGCACCCGGGCGTGGCCGATATTTCTGCACTCGCCCATTATCCACTTCGGCTACGTAAAAGTTCCCGTCTGAATCGACGCTGATTGCATGAACGCCCCACATTCCGCCGGGAAAGTCGCCGGAAATGCCCCAGGCATATAAAAAGTTGCCATCCAGATCATATTTTAAAATTCTGTTGCTGCCACGATCTGCCGCCCACAGATAACTATCGGCGCTGATAATGAACATATGCAGATCTGATGGTGCGTCGCCGATGGGCCATTCGTGCAAATACTCACCGTCAGCGGTGAAAGCCTGAATTCGGCGGTTCTGTCGATCGTTGACGAACACGCGCCCGGTTGCAGGATCTACTGCGATACCGTGAACGTTGTTGAAATAGGCCGGTCGTGACTCATTGGGCGGTATGCCCTCCTGCCCCCACTCGAGCAGATAGTTG
>JABJKL010000129.1 GCA_018660405.1 Pseudomonadota bacterium
CGCAGCGGTAATAATCTGATCCTCAGTAGCATCTTCATTGGCAAACAACATGTTGTTGCGCACGGTATCGTGAAGCACCAAATCATTCTGTGAAACCATGCTAAACATACTGCGCCATGATTTAGCATCAGCTTCATCACTAGTGACCCCATTGATCGAAATACTGCCCTGCGTTGGGCGATACATATCCACAAGTAAATCTACCAAGGTACTCTTACCTGCGCCTGAAGCCCCGACAATCCCAAGGAACTCACCTGGCTGAATCTCGAAACCTAGTTCGTTAAGAGCCAAATCGGTACTGCCCGGATAAGCGAACGATACTCGATCAAAGACGATTGACTTTAGGGGGTATTGTACGGACTGTGTTCCATGACAAGATTCGGAACGCGCTCCATGATCAAAAAAATCCGCCACATACTTTATAGAAGGCACCGCTTTAGTTACTCTTGCTCGGACGGCGTAAATCATACCAGCCCGCGATACGGTTCGATTAAGGGCAAGAATATAACCCAACAGCACGGGCAAAAACATTGAGAAATCAGCGCCCATTTTAGTGAAGGCAAAAAGAAGCACTAATCCCCCACATACAATGGTAACCAGTTCCTGCAATGCTGGCATTAGCGCTATAGCAAGGGCGACTTTCTTCTGCGCGGTAGCGGTACTGCGAATTAAGTCACCCAGGTATCCGCTCACACGATCCTGTTTATCGTAAAGACGAACCAACCGGCCCGCGCTCAGGTATTCGACTGACAACCGAGAAAGCTTTCTGGAAAACTGAAGAATCTCTTTGGAATAAGTTTTCAATTTTGTCAGAAAGGGTTTTAAAATAAACCAATATACTATGATTAAACCAAATGAAACTAACGAAATTTGCCAGCTCAACATTAGCAAAATCGACAGATACCCGAGCAATACAAAAACGTGAATAATCAAATCTGTTGTGGCTATGGTTAAAGCGTTGACGGCTAACGCTGCAATTCTCAGATAGTTCCCTTGTTCCCCCACCGAATAATTTGATAACGCCTCGAACTTCATCCGCATCAATTTCGAAACGACTTTTTCCTGATACTCCTGAGTGACTTGTCGATTTAACTCAGCACCGCTTGCCGCGGAAGCAAACTGCATGGTTACTCTGAGAATTTGAGCCAATATTCCAACGGCAATAAGCATAAAAAACATTCGATATTTATCGCCATCGCCGCAGAAAAGCTCAGTGTGACCCGCCAGGTATTCTGGAATACTTGCAGCACACTCAGTTGAGCTGCTCGTAATGACAATAACTGCAGATGCCGTCAAACCAACCGAAATAGCTTCCAAACCAGCTACGATAATACTTAGTACCAGCAGTAAAATTACCAGCAATCGATAACGGCTGATAGATTCCATCACTAACCAGAAACCCCGCTCCACTGACATATCCATGTCTTTAGTGATGGCTCGAAATGCTTTATTAACGAGATCTCGAAACATTCAACAATCCACCCTATCACCGCCCATCTATAGCCATACAAGCAAATTCAAATTTAATAATACTCACGATACCACTCCACAAATCGAGAAATACCGGTTTCTATTGTAGTGTCGGGTTTATAGCCAGTATCGCTAGAAAGGCGATTAGTATCCGCTTGAGTTGCTTGCACGTCCCCCGGTTGCATCGGCATAAAATTCTTAACAGCTGTTTTGCCCAGGTTTTCTTCCAGCACTTCTATATAACGCATCAAATTTTGCGGGGAGCTATTACCAATGTTGTATACCCGATACGGTGCCGCACTGGTTGCCGGGTCGGGATTATTGCCATCCCATTTTGGATCGGCCACGGCCGCCTGATCGACAACCCGAACCACACCTTCAACAATATCGTCTACATAAGTAAAGTCTCGAATCATCTCGCCATTATTGAAAACGTTAATGGGCTCTCCAGCCAATATAGCTTTGGTAAAAAGAAAGAGCGCCATGTCCGGCCGGCCCCAAGGGCCGTAAACGGTGAAAAACCGTAACCCGGTGGTAGGCAAATCATAAAGATGTGAATAGGTATGCGCCATCAATTCATTCGCTTTCTTGCTCGCAGCGTAAAGTGATACTGGATGGTCTATATTGTCACTCTCAGAAAACGGTAGCTTGGTATTTGATCCGTAAACTGAACTGGACGATGCATACACCAAATGTTTTACGCTGTTATGTCGGCAGCCTTCCAAAATATTGCAAAATCCGACGATGTTCGCGTCAATATATGCGTGAGGATTCTCAATCGAATAACGCACTCCAGCCTGCGCTGCCAAATTAACCACAACATCATATTGAGTACCATTAAACAAATCAGCTATGGCATCTCGATTGGCAATATCTTCCTTTACGAACTCGAATCCGGCTTTATCTTGAAGCCGTTTGAGACGAGCTTCTTTCAAGCGAGGATCATAATAATCATTTAAATCGTCCAGACCGACTACAGAATCCCCCCTATCCAAAAGACGGTGAGACAATGTCGAGCCGATAAATCCCACGGCACCCGTAACGAGTATCTTCTTCACAATGCCCAGTAACGATAACCGAGGCTGATAAATTCATCACGGTCAATTAATCGTTTAACATCAATCGCAATACCCCCTTCGACTAATAACTCAGCGTACTCTTCGGGAAGCCTGGATGCCAAAGAATCGTGCGCTACTGCCAGCACTATAGCCGAACAATCCTGGAGTTCGTCCCATTCGAATAGCTCGATACCATAGTACTCTTTGGCCGCATCAGTATTTACAACCGGATCATAGGCTTTAACATCGAAACCATATTGCTGTAATTCATCGACAATCCTGAATGATTGGCTATTGCGCAAATCGGCACAATTTTCCTTAAAGGTCATGCCTAAAACAGCCACCTTGCTGTGAGCACCTAAGCCGTTGCTCAGCACCATTTTAGCGGTTTTCTGAGCCAAAAATTTGCCCATAGAATCATTGATACGTCGACCTGCCAATATCACTTCCGGCTGGTAACCGAGTGACTCCGCTTTATCCGTCAAATAATAGGGGTCTACACCAATACAATGCCCACCCACCAGGCCCGGAGTAAATTTGAGAAAATTCCATTTAGTTTGGGCTGCCTCCAACACCTCCATGGTGTCAATACCGACCCGGTCAAAAACCATCGCCAATTCGTTCACAAAGGCGATGTTGATATCCCGCTGGGTATTTTCTATTACTTTAGCGGCCTCGGCCACCTTGATACAGGAAGCTTGATAAATACCAGCCTCAACAACCTGGCCATATAAAGCGGCGAGTTGCGCCAGTGTTTCTGGCGTATCACCGGACACAACTTTAACGATTTTTTGCAAGGTGTGCTCTATGTCGCCTGGATTAATTCGTTCCGGCGAATACCCCACATGAAAATCTTGTTTCCAAATCATCCCAGACTCTTTTTCAAGCTCTGGGACACACACTTCCTCAGTAGCCCCCGGATAAACGGTAGATTCATAAACCACCGTTGTTCCCGCTTTCATGATTTTAGCAACGGCGCGCGAAGCCGCGATCAGTGGAGAAAGATCAGGCTTATTAGACTCATCAACTGGTGTCGGCACCGCTACGATCAAAATATCGCACACCGACAAATCATCAATATCATCCGTCAGAGAAAGCTGTTCAGCTTTTTCAAACTGCTCGCGGCTAACCTCACCCGTAGGGTCCAGGCCTTTACGGTAATCTCCGATCTTTTTAGCATTCAGGTCATAACCGATCGTCGGTAGCTTTTCACCAAAAGCCACGGCCAATTGAAGACCGACATAGCCGAGACCAATAATTCCTATTCTTTCAGACATTTCGGATTTTACAAATCTGTTATCAGCGATGGCGCAACCAATCACGAGTTGCGGCGTATTCTACCGCTTAACCATGCCTGTTCCTACAGGCAATAAGTACCGATAACAGGTATATTCTGTTTCAATCGCATAACTGCTGGTAGCGCAAGCCCGCCCCCCAGAAGCAGGGGATAGGAACAAATTTTGAATCCCGTTGAAGACAAACCGAAATTGAACATCATCGTCTTGATGACCCTGGGCGTTAGCCTGAGAATGTGGCATACCTCCGGGCAGGCCTCACGAGAAGCGAACCACTACAAACGCCTCGCAAATAAAGGACACTCATTGTCGCTGTTAACCTACGGCAAACACGATCTGGAGTACTCGCCCTATTGGTCACCTATCAACATACTGCCCTGGATCGGACGAATAAACCACTTCATCAAATACTCTTTCATTGCTGCAATCTATCATTGGCGTGCCTTTCGCAGCGCAAATATCGTCAAATCCAATCAGTCCCCTGGCTCTTTAGTGGGCTTGGTAGGCCGCTTAATCAACCCAAGCCTCAAATGGGTAGTCCGCTGCGGATGGGTTGGAACCAAAGACGCACTAATCGCTGAGGGGAAAACCGGTTGGCTATTAAAACGAGCTTTGTTTGCTGAGTGGCTAGCCTTTAAAACCTGTGATGCCATTATCGTCACCACCCAATCGGATGCAAATTATGTAATCGACGCATACAACATAAAGCCTCATAAGCTAAATGTAATACCGAACTCCGTTGACGTTGAGGTGCTCAGCTACAAACAAAAAACACCTGACTTCACCGACACTATAAAACTACTGCTTGTGGGGCGCTTGGCAGAAATGAAAAATTTCCATCTGGTTTTTGAGGCTGTGCATCAATTCCCAAACCGATTTGAAATAAGCTTGATTGGCTCTGGCGATTACCGACCCACACTTGAGCGCAGTGCCAAAGAATTGAAACTGAACATTAGGTTTTTGGGAAATCTTGCCAATGATCAATTGACTCACCAGCACCATTCCCATGACCTGGTTGTTATGACAGAGGCATGGGGCTCCGGCATGCCCAAAGTCGTGTTGGAAGCGATGGCCACTGGCACACCGTTTCTGGCATCGAATATTCGGTCGGTGCGCCAGTTTGTTGAAGACGGTGTGAACGGATTTATTTGCGAACCCGACACCGCGTCGATTCACGCAGGGCTGCGGCGCATTGTTGAGTTCAATGCGGTCGATCTGGATCAAATGAGGCAACGGGCAAGGCGAGATATTGAATTAAAGTATTCTATGGATAGCTGTATTGAGTCAGAGATCGATCTCTTCCATAATCTCCTTTCAACTTAATAGTTAAGCGCTACTGTTCCAAAGCAGCTTTAGACACATATGGCAAATTCTGAGCCCCTTCACAGCCGAATAAACTAATCCCATAATATTTAAATGGAAGTCGAATTTAATGGCCACGCTGGCTTCGCTTCGTAGTACAAGACGCGGATTGTCTGCTCATTATGGATCCCTGGCTAAGCTAATCTGGAGCTTTTCAAAGTAGCTGGTTTCAGTTTCCACCAAATCATCACCTAGCGGACCCAGTCGCATCTCGCATCAAGGCCAACTCGGCAAACACATTTATATATATCCGCCACGAGCACCTTGACCACTTCGATGCCGCTTTCCTTGCCCGCATCGTCGATGTCCAACCCACGCTGCTCATTCCGGTATACAAATACGGTGATTTATATGAAAAAGTTAGTGCGCTGGGGTTTAGAAACATCCTTAAATGTTCCAATGGTAAAAAGTTAAAACTCAACAATGAGTAAGTTCATCGCCGTGCGAAATGCGATCAATACCTTATCGCCGGGTGCCTACCTGCCAGCCGCAGGACCCGTCTGCTTTTTACACCCCGATCTTTTTCATATTAACCTTGAAGAAGAAAACATATTCCCCGATCAAAACGAATTTCTCGCTTTTTTGGCTGGCAAAACCAAAAAACCAAATTATTTGATCCCACACCAGATGATACGTTTTACACCACGCTCGCCTACACAAACAAGGTGGAGCAACGAATACTAAATAAGCAAGATTCTATAAAAGCGCTCAAGCGTTATCTTAATATTTATAACAGCAAGTCTCTTGGTCATTCCGCCGCTGTTTCAGTCAGTATGGAAATGACAACCGAACAGGTCATCGATGCGCTTGAACAAAACTTGCGAGATAAACTAGCAAATTTCTGCCCCAGGAATCCGCCCAAACATATTATTTACTAGACCATTATGGGGGTCAGCAATCTAACCATCTCTGTTGATACTGCCAACCGAACGGTAATAAGAAGTGCTTTGCCCCAACCCGACCTGGTCGAGCCCTATTATAGTGTAGACATACCTTCAGGTTTGGTGCGGGAGTTAATACTTCGCGATATGAGTTGGGAAGAATTGGCACTCAGCTTCAGGCTTCGATTGACTTGCAGACCCAACCTACACGATCAGCTGGTGGAAATGTTTCTTATTGCCGGCCCCAATAATATTGGGAAAATCTTGATGGATTTTGAATCCCAACATCACGCAGATGATAAAATTATTATCTCTTGTGGTGGGAATAAATATAAAATTGATAAGTATTGCCCACACCAAGGCACCAATCTCGAATATGGCTGGGAGGATTCTGGATTTGCCCCAAGCATCGCTGGAGATTTGACCCTGATGATGGCCATTGCGAAAATGCAGATCTACGAATCACTTCGCAACGAATCGATTAGCCAGCTAGAATCCATCCGTCTGTAACTGATAGTCATATTTGCCCGTAATGTACTCTAAGCGATGAGCTACAACCCACTAGCCGAGAATACATATTGGGTTGGCAGCGGTTTTAGATCACCAATACAATGCTCAATAAGCCTTCAAAATATTTTCTAGTCATTCTGGCCGGTTTTGTAACCATTGTGCTAGTCGTCATGCTCAAAGCGGCCAATACTGCACAAACCGCTGATGAAAATTTCGTCTGGACCATAATCAACGTTAGCCATGGAGACCGAACCGGTGACGCGCACTTGCTGCAAATGCCCACTGGGGAGACCTGGCTTATCGATACCGGTTTCGCTGACCTGGCTGAATACATGCTGCTTCCATACTTACAGGAAAAAGGCGTTATCCATCTCGACAAGTTGCTTATCAGCCATGCACACCGCAATCATTATGGCGGGATACACGTATTGCTTAACGCGGGCATTACTATCGACGAACTGTATTTCGACATTCCCCACGCATCCCCATGCGCTAACGAAGACTGGGCGATGGGATGTGATTTGGAACATGTTCGAAACGCACGAATGTACGCGGCGCAGCGCGGCGTCGCGCTTAACAACCTGGCCTCGGGCACCCGTTTAGTGACTGAGCAAAATAGCGATTTTAACTTTCGCGTCCTTTATCGCTTTGACGGCAACAACACCCCGGTGGGCATGACCTCAATTAACGATACGAGCGCCATCATGCGCATGGAAGTAGGAGAGATTTCGGTGCTTTTTCCGGGAGACCTTGGTCAACAAATTGGTGAATACCTCGCGGTTGAAGGAGAAAGCCTGAACGCTGACTTGCTCTCTATTCCTCATCATGGGGTTAGCGTTTCTGCACCCAATGATTTTTTTGATCGCGTTTCCCCAGAGTTCGGTTTTGTATCTGGGCTAAATTCGCTATGGAATTCAGACCGCGCAAAACGGATCAAGGATTATTTTGTCGCTCATAAAATCCCAGTTTACGTATCAGACCAGTATCGTGCCATCCGGGTTGAAATCAATAATGACAAATATACGATATCGACCGAGTAACTTCGCACGAGCTCTTACGCTTGCCAGCCTAATGGTCAGTTTAAGCGCATGCACCACGGAGCAAAAACCCTCGCTACCGAGCGAAATTTACATAAACCAGTCAGTATCCAGCCCAGCCGATATCATTCAGTTTAAAGGTAAGTATGTTGTCACCGAACTCTACAACAATCGACTGGCGATTCTAGATTCGCCGACAGATCAAAACCCTACATATTTTGACCCCACCATCATAGGAAAATCGTTTAGTTCGCCTCACTACCTCGCCGTCACGTCATCCAACACACTATTGATCACCAATGGCTGGGGAAACAGCATTGTTGAAATCACGGATCTGGAAGGTAGTGATTGGCGCGAATTCCGCGGTCAAGCCCCCACCTTTCTGGCGCCGCATGGTATATGCGTGAGTGACAATGGTGAAATTTACGTTGCAGATTCCCTTAACTCCCGCCTGGTTCGATTCCTGGACATGGATGGGAGGAATTGGGAGGTGTTTCCAGATAACGACCGTAAAATATCCTATGGTCGACAACTGCATTGCGAAAATGAACGCGTCTGGATTTCTAACTCCTACGAAGATAGAGAGGGGCTAAACCCGGGCAAAGGCGGCAACATTCTACTGCTTGAAAATTTTAGATCCGGCGAGCTTTTATCTGTATTTGAAAGGCCCGATACTAATCTCACTGCAGTTTTGCCATTAGATGGAGAGATTCTAGCTGGATTATGGGGCTCGTATAATCAAGTTGCGAGCGTCTCCATTGCCACCGCTGAAACCAGCGTACGCTTCTGGGGGCTGGATTCTGGATTAGGTACGCCGTATTCACTACAGCTATTCGACCATACCGGTGAATTTCGCTACGGTGCTGCAATGATTGGCAAGCTCGACCCAAGGCCTGATGAACAAACGGGCGGTATTGTATTCTTCAACTTGTAACGCAATACGAATTTCGATAACGATATCGCTTTAACCTATAACGTAAGCCTCGAATAGACTTTTCCATCCTTGATGGCATGCGGGAATTTTATGATGCGGTGTTAGAACCGATCAAATAGATCCTGCCATTGTCTCATTATTGGCGCCAATCCTAATCGGCTTTTGATTCCCACGGCAGCATGGGCCATGCGAGTTTGCATCTCGGCGTCCTTCATCACGCATAACATGGCTTTGGAAAGTGAATCAGCATCTTCGGGTGGTACTAACAAACCGTTAACACCATGCTCGATCATTTCCGACGGTCCACTTGGGCAATTGGTTGCAACAACCGGCACCCCACACATCAATGCTTCTGCGTGAGCCATCGGAAAGCCCTCGAATCTAGACCCCATAACGAAGAGTTTGGAGCGCCGAACTAATTGGTGCGGATCCTGAAGCTTGCCCACAAATACTACTTGATAACCGAGCTGATGTTTTCGTGACAACAATTCAAGCTCCTCACGCAATTCTCCGTCACCAATCAATATTAACTGCCAATCACCAAACTCATTCCTGATTTTCGCCACCGCACCAATAATCAGATCGATCCCTTTATGAAAGTCCATCCGGCCTACGCTGGTAATCCACTTTTTAGACTCATCAACACCAGCAGGTAATTCTTCATCCACTAACCCAGTGCTCCCGATCAAAACTGGATTATTTATAACGTGGACTTTATCGCCTTGAATCCAATCAAAATATTTAGCAACCCCACGACTAACACACACCAATTTATCTGTTCGAGCATATAGCAGCCGTCGCATTATCTGCCAGATCATTCCGTATCGATTCCGCACCGGATCTGAATGTTCGGTAATGACCACTTTGGTTGCCAGGTTTGAGCTTGCCAGCAGAACCAACACATTCGTCTCGGTACAAAACGAGATTGTTACCTCTGGATACAGGTCATGCAGCGCATTGCGTATCAAAGATACTCGTTTTCGGTTACTGCGCAGTGCACTCAAAAAACCGCTAGAAGGAGTCATGCAATCCAATGCGACTCGGCCAACTTTATTCGGCACATCATAGAAGTCAGTCTGCTGCGAAGACAAGGTAATCAGGCTGACTTGATTTCCATCATTAGCAAATCCTCGCGCGAGATTTATAGCGACCCTTTCGGCTCCACCAGATTGTAACGACGCTATAACAAGCGCTATTTTCACTTATATACCTCTACAGGCTGTCTCGTAATAACGGGCAGTGCAATCAAGCCTTCAAAATGGTGATTGTCAACTTTACATGGTGTAATAAGCATTGTTGAACAAGCGCTATAAAAATGAACGAAAATAGAATCTCAAGAAACAACTATATTGCCAACCAGTTTTCTGATCTTCTAAAAACAAGCGTATTGAATATCGGCGGAGGTGGCAAGAAACACTTGCAGTCATTTTTACCTGCTTCGACTTATTATACGGAGCTCGACATAGCGGGAACACCGGACGTTAACATTAACCTGGAGAAAGAGTGCCCTATACCGATTGCTGACAATGCTTTTGAGACTGTTGTCTGCACAGGGATGTTAGAACATTTAGACAATTTTCACGAAGTTTTCGACGAATTACTACGCGTCAGCTCTAAATGGGTGATCATTTCATTGCCAAACTGCCTGTGTGAAATTCACTCCTTCTGGAAACCTAATGGCGCTTATCCTGGCAAAAAATCTGGTATTACAAGAGGGCGCTTTCTTAAGTTCTACGGATTGCCGGCAGAAATTCCTGAGGATCGCCACAAATGGTTTTTTACCTATAGCGAAGCTCAGGCATTCATGGAATATCACGCGAAAGAAAAATGTTTTCAGCTTGAACAAATGTTTCCAACTAGACTAGAAACCAATAGCAGAAAGGAAAACATTAAACGGTTTCTGCATAAGCTTGCGCTCCCAAAAAGGGTTTATTTAGACTTGTACAGCGCGACCTTTTGGTGCGTCCTCAGGGTTGGTAATTGATCTCTACTGTATCTCTCGCTTGATAGTGCGCTTTCCAACAAAACTTAATCAAACTTACTGGCCGAATTGGCTTTGTAGAATGCTGCCGTCCATGGGCGACCCTGCGGGATTATTGCTCGCCAGTGTCGATAATGCCCATTTTACTCGTGCTGTATCGGCTCTTAAATTTGGCAACACATTCAAGACAACAGAACGCTCACGATACCCACTCACCATAAAAGCCTTACAAAATATCGACCTTTTGAGTGATGGGATCATTCTTGATGTGGGTGCCTCAGATGGAGTTGGGTCGCTGGATGCTATTAAGTCGCTGCCTCACTCGCAATATTTTGTGACGGACTTAAACACCTCAATTAAGCATATTGAAGATGGGGGTAAGCATTATTTTTTTGATTCAAGTGGCCAGTGCATTCTTATCTCCAGCCAACGCTTTGTTTGGTACAAAGACCTGCACAACGCAATCTGGCCCTTCAAACAACTTGCCTGTGAAGCTTTTTCTGGTGCGCCTACGGTCAATCAGCTGCCCTGCAAAACCATTAACTTGTTCAATTCTGAAATAATTCACCGGTCTGGCGTAACGGTGCAAAACCACAACCTGTTTGAGCCTTGGGGTGGGGCCAAGCCAAGTTTAATTATTGCAGCGAATATTCTGAATCGGTCGTACTTCACCGATAAAGAACTAACGCGGGCCATCAGTCGACTGATTAAAAACCTGAAAGGTGACGGTTACCTGGCCATTGTGGATAGCAGGAAACAGGAGCGTGCCAGTCTTTTCTGTGTGACCGCCGGAAAACTTGAACTTTTGGATTCCATCAATGGCGGTGCTGAAACTCAAGCTTTGACACTATCGATTACGTTGTAAAACAGAGATAGCTTCTAGTCGGAAATACGGTAGACACTAATCCTATCTTGCTCCCAAACTTTACTGAAGACATCCGGGTTCTCAATCACCATTTGCCAAAATGCCCAACTGTATTGCTTACTATAAAGTCGAATGTCTGATGCCCAATGCCCACCTGTTTCGCCCACTTCACTGAAATCTCCATCTCGACCATTAATCACCAAATACCCACCACGATACTGCTCGAAATCTGTTAGGTCATAGTCTCGCAAGTTGGTGGCAGTGGTAAACAGGTTGTAAAATTTTTGACCATAATATACATGCCCAGTGAACGCGTTAATCACGTAGCCGGTCACTTGATCAGTTAATAAATCGCCCGGTGATTGCTCATTCAAATAGCCCAGCACATCATCCAACTGGCGATAATCAGCCTCGGCGCTAACCGGTGCCAACATATGCAGCTTACTGTACTTATTTTCAAGATAGCGCGTACTTAGTGGCAACAAAAATACGCATAACAACACACTTGCGAGCAGAACCCGAAACCGATCGGAGTATTTCCCCAACTGGCGAAAACTTTCCCATCCTCGCACCAGGTACCAAGCCGCAAACAACTCGACTGGTAGCAAATAGCATAAGCGCCAAACAACTTCGGCAAAACTAAGCCGCAAAAATAAATCTATAAAAACGGGGTTAAAAACTGTAAATAATGGCAGCCACATACCGGCAGCGATATATGCTGGCACTTCTTTCTTTCGCGAGTACAACGCGTATAAAAGATAGACAAAAACCCCCCAAATAGTCAGCACCTGATAGAACTGCTGGGTCGGTTTTAAAATATACAAATTTTGTGTAAATGGAAACAGGTCCGATAAAGGTTGAAGAAAACCCCCATCCAATGGCCAGTTACGCGCTACCGTGAAATACAAAACAAGATGCGCCAATACGTATATGGTAACTGCCGTATAGAAAAGAACGCTGACCAATCGCTTACTATCACCAAGCTCCGAATAACGTGAGTTAGCACTCGCGGATCTACGTGTCCGGACAAAATGCACACCGAACAACATGGCCGCCATCACGACCAAATATAAGGCTTCCTGCGCGTGCAATGCAGCCACCGCCAATGCCAACAATATCGCACCGAGGCACAGCCGGATTGAAACCGTACCTTGCTTCAGAATCTGAATCAAAATAACCATCAAGGCAAAATAACCAGCGAGAGCGAAAAAAGCGGGCCCAAAAGTGTAATACCGAATATAGCTAAAGGGCCCAACACCAAAATGCAGCACCAAAAGCACGGTGGCTAGCGCAGCAGTCAAACCCACGTTTATTAGGCGAGTATCTTCAGCAACAACTACTTTCGCGAACGAAAAAAATGCGCCGAAAAAAATCAGCAGATTAACAATCGCAATGGAACCCACCTCATTGTGTAATTCAGCTCCAGTCAAACTTAAGCAAAGAGCAACAAAGCGATACCAATAATAAATGGCCGAAGCGAATACCCCGGAAATATTGGCGATTTTCAAAGAATTGTCGCCTGCAAACCATTCCTGCGAGTCCGTAATACGACCAAAGTGACCGTACACGTCAGCCGGTATTTCGGTATAGGGCCCCGCCCACAGCCCATAACCAACCAGACCCACCGCTAATATCAAGGTGTAGCTATCCGGCGACGCCATCCATTGGGTTATTCTATTTTTGGGCTCGACACCGGTTGTAAAGCGCCAGCCAGCCGCTGCAAAACTCGCCGCTACTGCGCCAAAGTATATAGCCCTTAGTTCAACCGCGCTCCATCCCGCCAAGCCGACAACCGCTGTAGCAAGCACAAACAATCCCAAGGAAGTGAGCGGAATTTCACCGAATGAAGCTGGCTTGCGGCTGAGCGCGAACAGTGCGGCGGCGCCGGGAAGTAACAGTAGAGCGATGTACACTAGCAAAAACATGGCTTATCTCCCTACCTACCCTTGCCAAAAAAAACCACACGCAGGGTTCGCAACACAATAAACATATCAAGCATCAGCGTGAAATGCCGAATGTAGTACAAATCGTATTCCAATTTTCGCTCAGAATCCTCTTCGCTCGATCCGTAAGGGTACATCACCTGGGCCCAACCGGTAATTCCAGGCTTGACCGCATGACGGTATGCATAGAAAGGAATTTTCTTTTCAAGCTCGATAACAAAATCAGGTCGTTCTGGTCGCGGACCGATCAAACTCATGTCGCCGTGCAATACATTAAGCAATTGGGGTAATTCATCGAGTCTCGCTACCCGTAAAAATCGACCCAGTGGAGTGATTCTGGTGTCCCCATGCACGGTCCATTGTGCTCCCGATTTTTCAGCATCCATAACCATGGTTCGAAATTTATACACGC
>JABJKL010000145.1 GCA_018660405.1 Pseudomonadota bacterium
ACTGTGCCTGTTGCCGGATTAAATACATCCGCCGTTGGTCCGTTTGGCGCTGGGGTTATTTCCCGACCATCGATAAAATGACCAATGACGTGCTTGACCGAAGATGAGCTTCGTTTTTTAGCTGAGTTCGTCAAGCGATTCTCCTACTGCATTAATCAAGCCATTAATTTGATCGGTATTTACAATAAACGGAGGTGCCAACTGAATCGTGTCTCCTCCCCATCGGATATAAAATCCTTTTTCAAAGCATTTTAGGCCAAGCTCAAAAGGTCGCCGGGCTGGCTCACCGGGATAATGTCCGAGGCTTATACCGGCTGCTAGTCCATAATTACGGATATCCGTAACAAAGGGGCGGCCTTTCAGGCTATGCACGGCATCTTCAAATATTGGAGCCATTTGCTTTACTTTATCGACCAAATTGTCGTTTACCAGTATATCCAAAGCGGCTATTGCCGCCGCACAAGCGACCGGGTGCGCTGAGTATGTATAGCCATGTGGAAATTCAACCATGTAATCAGGGCCGCCATTTTCCATATAGGTATTGTAAATTTTAGCACCGACCACGACCGCACCTAACGGAACAGTGCCGTTGGTGATTTGTTTTGCCAGTGTCATGATGTCCGGAGTTACTCGGAATTCACCTGCGCCGGTCATCGCTCCCATACGGCCAAATCCGGTAATCACCTCATCGAATATCAAAAGAATATCGTGTTCCGTACAGATTTCCCGTAGTCGATGAAGATATCCCCTCGGTGGGGGTAATACACCGGCGGTTCCTGAAAGCGGTTCAACAATCACCGCTGCGATGCTTGATGCATCGTGCAGAACAATGAGTTCTTCCAATTTGTCGGCAAGATGTGCGCCATAATCGGGCATGCCACGGCAGTATCGATTTTCTTCCAACAGCGTGTGTGGAATGTGATCTGCTTCTACGGTTTGACCAAATAGCGTTCGATTAAACTCGATTCCACCGACGCCGACACCGCCATAGTTAACTCCGTGATAGCCTTTTATACGACCAATAAATTTGGTTTTATCGGCTTGTCCCCGGTTGCACCAGTAGCCCCGGGCGATTTTTAGTGCGGTATCGATTGTTTCCGAACCAGAGTCGGTAAAAAACACGTAATCAAGCCCTTTCGGCGTTAATTCAACGACCTTGTTGGCGAGCTTGAATGAGAGTTCGTGTCCAAACTGAAAACCGGGGGAATAGTCCAGATTCGCGACTTGTGAACTTACAGCATTCACAATTTCTTCACGTCCGTGCCCGGCACCGCAGGTCCATAATCCCGAAAGTCCGTCAAATACTTGCCGACCTTTGGCATCCGTATAGTAGGCACCATTCGCGCCGGTGATGATGCGAGGATCATTTTTGAATTGCCGATTGCCTGTAAAAGGCATCCAGTGTGCTTCGAGTTCGTCTTTACTAAGTGTCATGGATTATTTTCCTTTAAGACTGGCGAGATCGGCACGATATCGTGCTTCAAGCGCCTTGTCCGGTGCAACTATGGTCACCAGGTAACCCACGATAAGCGCTGAAAGAAAGGACGGCGGCATGGTTTCCAGTGCAGTGAAATAGGGCCCAATTCCATCCATATCCTGAATGAGGAATTTGGTGATCAAGGTCATTGAAAAACCAGTGATCATCGAGGCGATAGCCGCTCGTTCAGTGAATCGTGTCCAAAATAAAGAGAGCAGAATCATTGGGCAAAATGTTGCCGCAATGCCTGACCAACCAAAAATTACGAACCAGAATATGGTTCGTTCAGGTGAAACAATAGAGACAACCATTGAAAGGCCCAGGGCAAGAGCCGCGAAAGCAATGGTAATAATCCTGCATAAGCGCGCTGCACGTGCACCGGTGAGTACAGGATTGACTATTCGCTCGTATAGATCGTGGGTTATGGATCCTGCCGCCATCACCAGCAATGAAGAGACCGTCGACATAATTGCTGACAATACAGCGGCAACATAAAGCCCAACCATCCAGGGCGGGAAAGTGTATTCAACGAGTTCAGGGAGCACGTTTTGCGCGCCATTGCCCAGCACTGCATCGGCTTCAACTCCCTGAGTGGTAAAAACATAACGGCCTAGTACACCGATACTCACGGCTGAAAAATCAACTAGCAAGGTAAAGCACACCGCTACCCATTTACCGCGATTAATCTGCTGTTCACTCTTTATAGCAATGAATCGCGCAAAAACTTGCGGTGAGCCGAGAAAGCCCAAGCCAATCAGCATCATGCCGATCACCGCGGAAACATTCATTAAATTGAAGCCGCCGGAGCCCCATATATTCACCAAACCCGGTTCGAGCGCATATAGGCCATTGTAGATAGAACCGCTATTGGAAATTGAAAAAAATGCAACGGCAGGCAGTAGCATCAAACAGATGAGCATTACCGCGCCCTGAAGCATATCGGTCCACGCAGCGGCCAAAAAACCGCCGGCTATGCAATAGCTTGCTACCACGACAAAACCAACAATGGCGCCAACTTGATAATCCCAATCTAAAAAACGCTCGAATGCAGAGCCGGTGGCGTCGATTTGTGCCGAGATATAAATAAGCACAAATATTGAAAGGGCAGTGGCCGACACGATTCGCAACACATTGGTTTTGGAGTCAAAACGGCTCGCCAGAAAATCGATCACCGTCATGGCATCGTATTTATCAGTGAGTTGTTTGAAACGGTTCGCCATGAAAAACCAGGCGATGCCGACCCCGAGCATTTCACCGATCACGACCCAGTAAGTGCTGAAGCCGAGCATAGCGCCCATGCCGGTGAGGCCAAGTAGCAACCATGCCGATTCACCCGTTGCTTGTGCCGAAAAAGCAGCAACCCAAAAGCCTAATGATTTACCACCGATAACAAAATCATTCATGTTTTTGACACGCCTGGATGCCAAAAATCCCAGGAACATAAGAATTCCAAAGTAAATGGTAATCATCACGTACTTTTCAAACATGGTTTAGCCCCAATTGATGTTGTCGCAAAATATAATCCTTACTTCCCCAAGGCACAGTGCTGTTCACGTACGGCATTCGTTGGATAATACCATCGTTGGTTTAACCCGTAGGATCTGTGGTCCAGACTAGCGCCGGTTACGCTCATTGAACGTCGGCGGTAATCATGGTTTCGGTGACTAGGTAGTTGTACTTGCCCGTACCCTCGTTAAGATCAATCCAAATGCCGGTTTAATATAGGGAGTGGTCAACATTGCCGGGTTGGTCTGCGTATTATTCATCTTGCTCTATATTAATGGCCGGTTTAAGACACTGCACTGGTTCACCCAAACAGGGGCGAAAACAGTTGAAGGAGGACTAGCGTGAAACTTCCACGTGAACCTGCTAGTTCACTTGGCAATTATAAGGCGGTAACGTATGGCCCAGTGCCAGCCAGTGTCCCTTGAGTACTGCTGGTTGATAAAGGTTAGGGGGGTCGGTCACGGTTATTTCGAAATCCAGTTGCCCCTGATCTTCACTCAGGCTGAAGCGCTCAACGATTTGTACGGCCTCACTTTGTGCGCTGCCCCGGTTATCGAAAAATGGCCAGCTGACATGACGGGTGGTTATGACCAGAGTATTGCCATCCCACGCGCCGATTGAGTAGCCCAGTTTGGAGGCGGGTGCGTCCTCAGGAATCTCTGTTTCGTCCATATGGATGATTCGCTCGGTATCATACAATTCGGTGCGCAGTGCGATCTGTTCACCATGATCAATAAATTCAAACGAATGCGGGTTCACCATGATGCGCGGCATGCCTTCGCCTTCGCAACGAGTAGCAAAGTTATCCAGCATGTCGTAGGACTCACGATTGGCAATTGCTGCTTCGGTGAAGGGCTGATTGGCCATCTGTTGCCCCCAAAAGATACCACGCGGCGAACTCCACACCCGAAATACTCCCTTGTTTTCGCCGATAGTATCGACAACATCTTCGTCCGCACCTGCGACCACAATTGCTTCATCGCTAAACCGGGCTTCTTGTCCTTCCCATAGCAGAACTTCGCGTCTACCTGGCAGCAGCATATTTGCCCCCGCAAGAGCATGAGCGTCCCGCGATGATCGGAAGCCAAAGACTTTAACCTGATCGTTAACCCTAAAAAGCTCACGGGTAACTCCTTTTCTGAGGTAATTAAATATTGAGTTGCCTTCAATTCGCCATAGTGTTTCTGTACCCTGGTTATCGATCGATTTCACACTCAGCACGGTATGTGGATTGCGCCAATCTACGCCTACAAGTTCACCCGCTATCTCAACCAGTTCATCAGTGTAGAACGCGGTAGAGTGATGAGCGAATACCGGGTTTGCTGTGACGCAGAGCCACCATAGAATCGTCAAACAAATATTTATTGTTGGTTTCATAAGTCAATAGTTCAAGCTGATTTCAAAGTCCTAAAAATTCACCCTGCAAAGAATCAGCTGGATACTCAGACAATTCGATGCGATGGCCATTTAGTTCAGTAATATTCGATAGAATGGCCTTGGTGCCGCCACTGCGTATTTCTGATACATCGGCACCTTGTGCAATGAAAATGTCTCTTACCCCATCCATGTCGTTGACCTGTAGGCCGAAGTGATTCAGGCCAGCTGGACGATTTTCGTTCGTCGGTTGTAGTTCAACAAATGTTGTGGCGCTTACCTGCATATAAACCAATGCTGTCTCGCCAGCCGAATTGGTTACTCGAAACGCTTCCGGAAAACCCAGAGTTTCTTCATAGTAGCTTACGGCGGCATTCAGATCTGGTACAGCGATACCGACATGGTTTAACTGAATAATTCCAGAGTTGCTGCCTGTGTTAGTGCCCGGGCCCTGGTTTTGAGCCGCTGCCAATTGTACAGCCAAGCCAACGACTACGCCGCCAATGAATAAATATATTCCGCGCATATTTAATACCTCACAGTTATTGAATGCTGAGTATAACCTCTAAGTCTAGTGCTTGCGTCAGTTAGCAAAGCTGCTTATTCTCCCATCCGGTATAGTAGATTTTGGATTGCGATTAAATAGCTTCACTATTTCTATAAGAACTATTTTTGAGTGATCAAGCGGTCGTTCAACATACCGCCCACCACATTAAGGAGCATCTAATCAATGAGTACAGGATCAATTAAGCAAAGCACCCGATTTTCGATATTCGCGGCCGTAGGTATCGCCATTTTGTTGACTGGCTGTAACCGCAGTGATGTTGGTTTCGAATATATCCATTTGCCGGGTACAGAACCTGCGGCTGGTGCAAATATGCCGTTCACATCTGCTATCAGAGTTCATTCGGGAAACGTAGTCTTCTTGTCGGGTATAACCGCCGCTCCCGTTCCCCATAGCCATCCACATATACCCGCTGAATTCGATAATCTGAACTTCAGTGCAGCCGCGCAGGCTGAATCCATTATGCAACGATTGACCCAGACAATGGAGGCCGCGGGTGGCAAGATCACCGATATTATCCAAGTAACCCGATTTGTAAAAGATGTGGGGGCCAATCAAGACGAAATCAATCAGGTGATGAATCG
>JABJKL010000227.1 GCA_018660405.1 Pseudomonadota bacterium
CCGCCGATAACCGCTACCTTCATGATCTAAACTGCGCTAATGAGTGATGAGGGCTATGCCCTCAAACAGGCACGGTCCGCTTACTTAAAGCATATAATAGGTAATTAGGGTCATTTTGAGCCAATCACGATTTCAACTGAGTCCATAACCTTGCGTTATGAGGCATATGTTAAAAACAGCGTTTATAATTTTGTCACTTCAGCGTCGTTGTAGGATTGAACTCGTTGCTTATCAGCTCAGTTAGATGTGTCTTAAATTTCTGGCAAACACGGGAAAGTGGCACGCCATTCAATTGCAGCATACTAATGTTGTAAGTGAGTGAAGGGTCCAGTTTTATAATCTCTATATCAGCATTCTTAAAATACTTTGCGGTGATCTGATCTACAATCGCAACACCAACACCTTGCGCGACTAAAGCGCCTGCTAGGTGATAGGTTTCTGTAATTGCGATAATGCTCAACTCCACATTAACCCCATCAATATGCGCCTCTAATAGACGACCTAATGGACTCCTGTTATTGAGTCGAATAAATGGGATATCCACTAAGTCCATCAGGCGAATAGGTGTTGGTTTTCCCTGTAAATAGCCTTTTGGCGTAATTAGGACCAAGTCGCCCTGTGCAATTTTTGTTTCCGTAATACTGGGTGAGCTGGCCGGATCGAATGCCAGCGCCAAGTCGATTCTAGATTCTTCCAGCGCGCCAATAAGTTCACCTTGATGCATTGTTTCCATTTCAAAAACAACGTGGCTATTTTTTCGCATATACTCGCCAACGAGTGCAGGTAACATATTCATGCCCATCGCCGGTGTGGAGGCGACTCGAATTCGCCCTTCGGCGCCTTCTTGTAAATTAGAGGCGACTCGTTTGACTCGGCCTAAATCTTCAAACAGAGTCTGTACATGTTTGTACAATCGTTCAGCTTCAGGCGTTGGAGCAAGCTTCCCTTTTACCCGGTCAAACAAACTGAAGCCGAGCTGTAGTTCGGCATGGGCAAGAACTTTCGAAACCGACGGCTGTGATACGTGAAGTATTTTAGCGGCTTGCGTCATAGACCCGCTTGAGTAGACTGCGTGAAAAACTTCGATGTGGCGTAATCGCATATTTAAAATCACCTATGGTGCAATCCTATGTTATCTGCAACGATAAGAAGAATGCTAGTGATATGGAAACGTCTGGCAGAGGCCCAAAGCATGCCGAGACAGAGCGTTCTATTTCGTTCCCTGCCTATGTTGGCGCTCATGGCTTTATTTTTCAGTCCGCAGAGCGTTACGCTAGCGAGTTCGGTACTCGCCCTGGAAGGCTTGGTCCTGGACGTTGAAGGACAGCCGATCCAAGGCGTTCAGGTCAGTTCTGGTGAAGGCGAAACAATCACTGGGCCAACAGGCTTTTTTAAACTTACAACTCAATCGCACCTCCTGCATACGCAACTAACCTTCAAGCACCCCAGCTTATATTCAATGGTGCATGATTTCAGTTTGCCGGCGCGGGGGGCAATGGTGAGAGATACCTTCAGCGTCCAGCCGGTTATCCTGGTGCGTAAAAAACCAGGCCGAGGTTTATTGGCATTCGGCGGCGATACGATGATGGCGAGGCGATATCTAAAGCCGTTGCCGGGAGAGCCGAAAGTTATAGATGAAGCTAAGCCGCTTGCTGATATGAAGTCTGTGCTGAAGTTTGTTCGGCCTTACTTAAGTCTTGCTGATGTTGCGTCCGTTAACCTGGAAACCCAGTTGGCGGATAAAAACCCGCCTCACGCTCTGCCCAAATCAGTCACATTCTACACATCAACTGCTATTTTGGACGCCCTTAAATGGGGAGGTGTTGACTATGTGGCGCTAGGGAATAACCATACTTTTGATTACCGCGGCGCTGGGCTCCTTAGCACGCTGGATGCTTTGGCGAGTTCCAATCTGGGTCATTCAGGTGCAGGGCAGAATGAGCGGGCAGCCCGTAAACCCTATGTTACAACCCATAATGAGGTTCCAATATCGTTCTCAAGCTATGTCGGGTGGGCGGGAGACTTTCAACCGAACCAGGTAGCAACTCGGGATAAAGGTGGTGCTGCGCTCGCGACCAGTGACTCGGTTCGTGAAGATATATTGGCAGTGAGCGAAGGGGAAAGTTCTGTCGTACAGATACACACAGGGCTGGAATATCACGATCACCCAACCATGAATCAACGAACACTGTTTCGTGAAGCGATCGACGCAGGTGCGGACTTGGTGTTAGGCCATCATCCCCATGTGCTGCAAGGGTTTGATTTACATAACGATAAACTGATTGGTTATTCGTTAGGAAACTTCGCGTTTGATCAATACATCTACTCTACCCAGCTAGGCTGTCTATTGTATGTTTGGATGGATGGAGAAAACTTCCATCGGGCAGAGATCGTGCCGATCTACCTGAATGGCTACATACCAACTCCAGGTTTTGGTGAGCAAGCCTACGACATACTGCAGAGAATACCTCGAATATCGAATTCGGTTGATTTGGAGTTTTTACAAACGGGTGCACATTTACTTGTTAACAAGCGAGCTCGAGAAATTCGCTACGAATCCTTGGTCTTACCTGAAATAGCCCCGAAATCGTTAGTTCATCTGGCTGATCTTGGTATTTTGCCGCAGCAAATGTTTGACAAGGTTGGTGAGCACCAGCGACCGCTTCGACTAGGGGTTGATTTGCTAAAAAGAGGAACATTTGAATCCTATGGGGATCGGCAGACCACTGACCGAACATGGCTTTTTGGTGGCGATGTGACGGTGATAGGCAAAGAGAATAAGAAGCTACGCATTAAGGGCGCCGCTACATCTGGCATGCGCACTTTCGAGCGCGCTTTTTCAACGGATAATCCCGCAACGTTTGCCGCCGACGTAATGAGTAGTGGTGATGTGGAGCTGATCGTAAAA
>JABJKL010000221.1 GCA_018660405.1 Pseudomonadota bacterium
ATTGTTTACGCCACACTCACTATCCCACAAGTAATGTTGCTTGAGGCCTTTCTTAGTTTTTTAGGTTTGGGTATACAGCCACCACAATCTTCCTGGGGCTTATTAATATCCTATGGTGCCGAAACCATGGAAGATTATCCCTGGGCGCTGATCTTCCCCGGTTTATTCTTGTCAGTCACTCTATTTGCACTCAACTTTTTAGGCGACGGTTTGCGTGATGCGCTGGACCCAAAAGCGTCTAAAGACTAATGGCATTACTGGAAGTAAATAACCTGACGGTGCGGTTCTACACGCGCGATGGTGTGACCACTGCGGTCGATAACGTAAGTTTTAATGTAGACCGCGGGCAGATACTCGGGATTGTCGGAGAATCAGGCTCTGGTAAATCGGTCTGTTGCTATAGTTTGCTCAATTTGATTCCGCAACCACCGGGAAAGATTGAGTCAGGCACTGCGAACTTCGAAGGGGTTGATTTGTTGGCGAGCAGTGAAGCCGAACTGCGAGCCATTCGCGGTGACGATGTTGCGATGATTTTTCAGGACCCGATGACCAGCCTCAATCCGTTCCTGACTATTGGTGAGCAATTAATCGAGCCATTAATATTTCACCGCAATTACAAGCGCTCACAGGCGCGCGTTCGTGCCAAAGAGTTGCTTGACGAAGTAGGGATTCAGCAAGTCGCTGAACGTTTCGATAGCTATCCGCATGAATTTTCCGGCGGCATGCGTCAGCGCGTGATGATTGCCATGGCGCTCATCAATGAACCTAAACTGCTTATTGCCGACGAGCCAACAACCGCTCTGGATGTGACTATTCAAGCGCAGATTCTAGAGCTGATTGCCGAGTTGCAAAAAAAGCGCAACATTGGCGTAATATTTATCAGCCACGATTTGGGCGTGGTCGCGAACATTGCCGACAATGTGTTGGTAATGAAAGAGGGGAAGGTGGTTGAGAGCGGTACCGCGAAACAATTATTTTCCGCTCCGAAGGAGGAATATACCCGTCAGCTAATCGACAGTATTCCCAGCGGTAGTAGACAGTCTGACGGCGTAAAGAAGGACCCCATTATTCAGGTGCGTGACTTACATACCTGGTTTAAAGACCGCAATAGCGGCAAGGGTGAGTATATTAAAGCCGTAAACGGCGTTACCTTCGATATTCAGCGTGGTGAAATTCTGGGCTTGGTAGGGGAGTCAGGCTCCGGTAAATCGACAATAGGTCGTTCGATACTCAAGCTGGTGCCGGTCACCGCGGGTGAAGTTCTTTATCAGGGGCAGAATTTGGTCGGGTTAGAGCGCGCACAGATGAAGCCGCTGCGCCGCCAACTGCAAATGATTTTTCAGGATCCCTACGCATCGTTGAACCCCCGTATGACGGTTTATGATGCCCTCGCTGAGCCGATGCTTTACCACGGTGTGGCGACGGCTAAAGACATCGATCAGAAAGTTCTCACATTGATGGACGATGTAGGCCTCGAACGTCGATACATACGCAAATATCCCCATGAGTTCTCTGGCGGTCAGCGGCAGCGCATTGCAATTGGCAGGGCCATTGCCTGTAACCCCGGGTTTCTCGTGGCCGATGAGCCTGTGTCGGCATTAGACGTGACTATTCAAGCGCAAATTCTCGATCTGCTGATCGAACTGGTCAAAAATAGAAACTTGACCATGTTGTTTATATCTCACGATTTGTCGGTTGTGCGCTATTTATGCGACCGAACCCTGGTGATGCAACGCGGTGAACTGGTAGAGCAGGGCGATACCGACAAAATGTTTACCGCCGCGGAAATGCCCTACACCCGGGAACTACTAGGCGCGATACCGCAAATACCCGGGCACGAGTAAGCTGAAATACTTTCTCAGCACGAAGCGCTCAACGACAAATTTGATCGGGTTTAATCCAGCCCGAATTATGACGTGCAAATGGCTTGCAAATACAACAGCGTTTCCTTAAAGTTCGCCACCCACGCGCCCGTAGCTCAGCTGGATAGAGTACCTGGCTACGAACTAGGGGGTCGGCGGTTCGAATCCGTCCGGGCGCGCCATTTTCTCTTATATTACATGGAGTTACTGACTCGGCTTCTTCATGTGATTTATAGCTCCCCCCACAGAATCGCAATCCCCCCACAAATCTCATTTTTTCACCACAAAGGGCCTCACTTTATCCGGCTTAACCCGGTAGTCTTTGCTGGGTATTTGAGATGATGAGTGGCCAAGCCAAGCTTCACAATACACGGGCCATCGGTGCAAGCAGTGTCTCGAAACTCTGAATATGAAAGCGAGTATGAACCTTCGAGGTAATTGCCATGACAACGCCGTTGCACAAAGCTGTACGTCGTCAGAACCTTTTGGACAGATCGGGTTCTAGTATAAGAGAGTATCCCGTCCATCAATTGAGTTGATTTGCTCGGTTAGCATAATGGTTTTGC
>JABJKL010000060.1 GCA_018660405.1 Pseudomonadota bacterium
AGAGCAGGCAATTCTCGCCGCCCAAAATGCATTTCCTCACTGGCGTGATACCCCGCCGCTTAAACGTGCACAAATACTGTTTCGCTTTAGACAGTTACTAGCAACCCATGCCGATGATATCTGCCAGCTAATTACATCGGAAAATGGCAAAGTTCTGAGTGATGCCAGAGGTGAACTAACCCGAGGCATCGAGGTGGTCGACTATGCTTGCGGAATTTCTGAATTACTAAAAGGTGAGCATTCCAGGAACGCCGGCTCAAATATCAATAGCTGGTCCGAATTTCAGCCCTTAGGGATAGTGACCGGCATTACGCCGTTCAACTTTCCAGCGATGGTGCCGATGTGGATGTTCCCACTGGCTATTGCTTGCGGGAATACCTTTATTTTAAAGCCATCAGAAAAAGTTCCTGGCGCTTCGATATTAATCGCACGTCTTTTCACTGAGGCAGGTCTACCCAATGGTGTTTTTAATATTGTGAACGGTGGCAAGGACGTAGTAGATTTTCTGCTCAAAGATGCGCGGGTTCAGGCAGTAAGTTTCGTTGGCTCCACGCCCATTGCCGAATCCATATATCAGCGCGCTTGTGCTACAGGGAAACGAGTGCAAGCCCTGGGTGGTGCCAAAAACCACGCGGTGCTTATGCCTGATGCTGATATCGATAACGCTGTAAATTCGTTAATGGGTGCCGCTTATGGCTCCTGCGGACAACGCTGTATGGCAATCTCGGTAGTAGTGTGTGTTGGCGAAGAAATCGCGGATCGGTTAGTACCCCAGCTGCAAAAGCGCACCCAGGGTTTAAAAATTGGCCCCGGGGCCGACACTGGCAATGATATGGGACCATTGATAAGTTCCGAAGCGCTTGCGCGTGTAAATTCCTATATAGAACAAGGCTTGGAGCAAAAAGCTGAATTAATCGTAGACGGTCGGAAAGTTACCGTGAATGGATTTGAAGATGGGTATTTCATCGGAGGATGCTTGTTCGACGAAGTGACCGAGGGAATGACGATCTATCAGGACGAAATATTTGGACCTGTATTATGCGTTGTAAGGGCCACTGATTTGGATCAAGCAATCGCGCTGATTAATGGCCATCAATATGGTAACGGTTGCTGTATTTTTACTCGTGATGGTGGTACCGCAAGATACTTTTCAGACAACGTCCAGATAGGAATGGTTGGGGTTAATGTTGCTTTACCGGTGCCTGTCGCCAGCCAGAGTTTCGGTGGCTGGAAACGGTCTTTATTTGGCGATCTCTATGTTTACGGACCCGATGCAATCCGATTTTATACACGACGCAAAACCATTACCCAAAAATGGCCCGCCCAGGGTGCTGCTGCCGAAGGAACCAAATACTCTTTCCCCGGCAACTGAATAAAATAGGTAATTCTTGCTACAAGCAGTAAAGGGTTGATCACCCTGCTGTTTGCAAACAGCATTCTGGTTCGACTACTAATGATTTTCTAATTCTATTGGTTTGCACAGATTAAAAATGCAAAATATTCTCAATGCCTCGCCACAATCAAGATCCGCAACAATACGGAATCAATTATTTTTCAGCACAGCCGTTTCTGCCAAATGACCGTTGGTATCCCTGGTTGTGTGGAAAATTGGATTGCTGGCATATGGCGTCGTCAATCCCAAACGAGTACAGGCACGTAGACAAAACGATATACACGATAAGTTTTAATTGAGAACGGCCATTCTAGTTTTGAGTGCCCACCAATTCAATGCTATAACCCGATCTGTATGTGTTCGTAGCATCAAATTAATGGAGATATTCCAACATGTCTGACCCACGTGCCTTGGCACAACAAGAAATTCGCGATATCCGCACGCGCATCACACGGTTAAGCGATGATGGTATCGACCTGGTATTACGCAAGGCACGATCACATTATGGTTGGCAGGATAAACCCGTAAACGACAATGATCTAATGCAAATTTACGACATCATGGTCGAAGGGCCTACTTCCAACAATGGCCACCCTATACGCATTGTGTTCGCCCGTACCGATGAAGCAAAACAGCGGCTTGTGCCCGCACTAAAGGGAAATAACGTTGAAAAAGTGCTTAATTCTCCGGTTTGCGCGATCCTCGCCTACGATATGAAGTTCTATAAAAGAATGCCTGAACTGTTTCCTCATGATCCTGGCAAGGGGCAAATGTTCATTGACGACCCCAAACGTTGTACCGACGACGCCTTTAGAAACGGAACGCTGCAAGCGGCCTATTTCATGATCGCTGCTCGCGTACTGGGATTCGACATTGGCCCCATTTCCGGATTTATCAATGAGACTGTGGATAAAGAATTCTTTGCGGGCACTACCATTAAATCGAATTTTTTGTGTAACGTCGGTTATGGCGACGAGAGATCAGTTTGGCAAAAATTACCCCGGCCATCATTCGATAGTATCTGCACACTACTCTGATTCCTGATACTGGATCGAATAGAACGGCATGCTTAACGTAAAAACCGGGCTGATACAGTGCGACGAGGCCCGCGCGACACCCGGTTACCGAATATTCTCGCCACTGGGAGCTCTAAACACCTTCATCATCAACATGGCCGGTGAGGTTGTTCATTCCTGGGACCTACCTTTTGAGCCCGGCAATTACGGCTATTTGTTGCCAAACGGGAATATGTTATCGGCCGTTCGTACACCCGATGGGCCCAGAGGACTGCCCGCCAAAGGTGGCTTGATGCAAGAAAGAGACTGGGATGGTAAAGTTCTATGGGAATTTCAGGATGATCTGCAACATCATGACTTTCGCCGTTGTAAAAACGGCAACACACTCTATCTTCGCTGGGAATTACTAAAAGAAGAAAGTGAAAAGCGTATTCAGGGGGGGCTAGCCGGCTCAGAGCATGACGATGGGATTTGGGGTGATGTGATACGTGAGATCGAAGCCGATGGCACCGTGGTGTGGGAATGGCGCGCCGAAGACTGCGAAGAAATGTATAGCTTCCCTATTAATCCAATGTGCCCGCGTCACGAATGGTGCCATGCTAACTCCATTACGCAGCTGAATAACGGCGACGTGCTGATAAACTTTCGTTACAACCACTTGATGGCGATCATTGATCGCAAAACAAAAGAGTTTAAATGGCATCTGTGTGACTATGCCTACGGCCAGCAGCACAGCGTTTACATGATGGAGAACGGCAATATCATGTTCTTTGCTAACGGCGCCAATGTGCTGGGAGTTGGGCCAGAGGCGGGCTCACGGGTGATCGAACTGAATCCTGAATCTAAACAAGCCGTTTGGCAATATGCCGGCAAACCGTCTTTTTCATTTTTCAGTTGGTTCATCAGCAACGCTGAACGATTGGCTTCTGGAAACACCTCCATTCTTGAAGGCATCAAGGGCCGGCTTTTTGAAGTAACACCCGAAGGGAAAATAGTCTGGGAGTATATTTCTCCTCATGTGGTCACCAACGAGCACCCGATGTACACCGGCGCCAATTGTATGTTCCGTAGCTACTATTACACACCAGATTCTATAGAAATCGCAGGTCGTTTGCCGGCCAACCCCTGGTAAATCTGTTTATCACACACTGAACCAGTTGTAAGGAGACACATAATGAGCGTAACGTTATATCACTGGTG
>JABJKL010000057.1 GCA_018660405.1 Pseudomonadota bacterium
CCTGAATTGATCGTCCGCTTGGCGTGTAATATCTCGCTGTAGTCAATTTGATCGCACCGGCGCCACGCACCGGCAAGATCGTTTGCACAGAGCCTTTGCCGAATGTTTTGGTACCAACAACTAGCGCGCGGTGATGATCTTGTAAGGCTCCGGCAACGATCTCTGATGCCGATGCCGACCCACCATTAACCAGGATAACAACGGGGGCGCCATCAACCTGATCTGTTGGCGATGCCTCAAAAGAAGTTATTGCCCCATCGGTTCGGCCTTGTGTAGAAACTATTTTACCTTTTTTCAAAAACGCATCGGATACAGATACCGCTGCATTTAGTAGCCCTCCGGGGTTGTTTCGTAAATCCAAAATCACCCCAGACAAAGTTCCATCATTATCAGATTTAAGATCCTTAATCTGAGCCCTTAAATTCTCGGCGGTAGCTATTTGAAACTGCGATATTCTAATATAGCCGTAACCGGGCTCCAGCGTTCGGCTACGCACACTTCGAACCTTTATCACGGCACGTTCTAGCTCCACATCGAAAGGTGCATTCTCACCATCACGAACAATCGTTAAATTGATAACGGTACCGGGATCACCGCGCATAAGGTCAACCGTTTCTTGCAGTGGCATATCGCGCAATGGCTTTCCGTCAATATTGATAATCAAGTCACCACTTTGAAGGCCGGCGCGCTCGGCTGGAGTATCATCTATTGGCGCAATGATTTTGATATAACCATTCTCTCCAACAATTTCTATTCCGAGGCCACCAAACTTACCCCGAGTGCCCGTTTGTAGTTCATCATAACCATCAGGATCAAGGTAAACAGAGTGAGGGTCCAATCCCGACACCATGCCGCTTATAGCGCTTCTAATAAGCTCTTCATCGCTTACTTCCTCAACGTACGCCGCTTTTATCCGGACAAACGCTTCGGCAAATGTGCGTAACTCTTCAAGAGGTAGTGGTGTTTCCGCGTTGAGATCGGCCTCGGGAGACTCCGTCTGTGCAAACACCGCCGAGAAAACCGTCACGCTCTGCGCAATAATCATACTTATAAACAACTTTCGAAAATTCATTACATAACTCCAAAAAAGCTAACCTGCCGGAAATTTAATCAACGCCTCATTAAGCTTAAAAGATTTAACCTTTAATCCACCCGGCAGGATTTACCGGTTCGCCATTATGCCTTATTTCAAAATACAATCCTGCTTGTGCTATGCCGCCACTTTCACCGGCGGTAGAAATGACCTGACCAGTGCTTACTTTATCGCCAACGCCGATAAAAAGCTCTTGATTATGGCCATAAAGGCTCATATACCCACCACCGTGATCCAAAATAATCAATTGTCCATAACCGCGAAACCAATCGCTAAACGCTACTTCACCATCATAAACGGCATGTACGGGTTCGCCACTTTTAGACTGAATAAATTGACCCTGCCGTTTTACATCGGTTATGGGGTCTCGACTGCCGAACGACTGCAAAACCACTCCGCCAAGCGGTTGCGCAAGATTGTTTTTTTGTTGACTAAAATCGCCCTCCCCGGCGTTGATCGGAGCATATGGTTTATACGCCGTTCTGGCGACATCCAGCCCGGACAGTAATTTTTCCAACCGGGCTTTGTCTTCTTGCTGCACCGTTATCGCCTGCTGGGCACTCGCGATATCAGCGTTGACCGCTAATAGTGCCCGCGACCTTTCTTCGGATACTTTGTTCGCTTCTGTAATAAGAGCATCCAATCGGCCCTGCTCAACCGCCAATTCACGTTGCTGTGCCTGATAATCCGATATCGCAGCTCTTACATTCACGGTTTCTTCAGACAACAAACTTATACGCTCGCTGCGAGCCTTACTAATATAGCGATAGTAATTTGACAGCCGCCCCAGCTCATATGGATTGCGTTGACTCAATAGCATCTTAAGTTTGTTTTCGCTTCCAGTGTAATAGCCAGAGTGAACCAGCAACGCGAGGTTTTCAATCTGCCCTTGCTGCTCAGCAATTTGTGCCGTTAATGTGTCTCTCAGTGCTGTGAGCTCTAATGACTTGGTGCTCACGGAATGTTTTAGCTCGCTACGTTGTTTGTGTAAATCAGCCAGCTGCTGCTCTTTTTTACGCAGCGCGTCACGCTTTATTTTTCCGATGCTTACACTATTGTCCAATTTCTGCTGGAGTAATTTGATTTCGCCCGTAATATCACTCAGCTGCGATGCATAATTCTGCTGCGCGACTATTGCTGCTGGTTTTCCAAAAGTACAAACCATTAACAAGACACACAGATGCGTAGTGTATAATGTGCCGCATCGAAGTCTTGGCTTTGGCATAGTTGGTCTTAACCGCTCGCTTTAAGATAATTAGCTATAAAAATTGGCCTTCGGAATCAGCCTATATTTTTTATCATTAAGGCGCTTCAATCAACCATCCCAACATAAACGTAATTAGCACTCCAACCAACACAATGTTTGAACAATTTTTTGTAGAGAATTTGGTTTTATTTGCCGCGCTACTTGTGGTTATCGCACTATTTTTTGCGTTGCCTGGCTTGGCGACAATAGGCGGTAGCGAAGCGGTCTCCGCTTTGCACTTGCCACAGCTACAACGCTCGAAACACGTAATTATCGATGTATCAACGAGCGCTGAATATAATAAAGCCCATCTACCGGGCGCTCTAAGCGTGCCGCTGGATGAATTACTAAAAGATTCTTCCACGCTCGATAAGCACAAAACAAAAAACTTGATTATTACCTGCGCCAACGGCAGCAAATCTATACGTGCTGGGAAACACCTCAAGAAAATGGGTTTCCAAAACATACACCACTTAAGCGGCGGACTCGTCGCCTGGGAAAGAGAAAGCCTTCCTGTAGAGTCGTAATGGCGTAATATATATCCGCTCAAGCATTGTCGTTATACTTTTGCGCAACACGTTAATAAAAATCATAAGGACTAATAATGGCAGCCACGCCCACAACCATCTTTGATATTCGCAAAATCTATACTAAAGACATTTCTTTCGAATCACCTAAAGCTCCCGGGGTTTTTCTTAATAGTAGCAAAAACCCGAATATTGATATGCAAATTACTATTGCTCGTAACACTTTAGATCAGGAGGATTATTACGAAGTTGTACTAAAGCTTTCGGTTACTGCTCAAATCGACGATAGCGCGCTATTTTTGATAGAAATTGAGCAGGCCGGTGTTTTTCAAATAACGGGAATTATAGATGAAAACCTTGAGCTTGCTCTGGAGGTGGCGTCACCCAATATACTGCTGCCATTTGCCCGAGAAGCTATTTCTGATTTGGTTACCAAAGGTGGCTTCCCTCAGTTATTGATCGCACCTATAAACTTCGAGTCCCTTTATCAGCAAAAAAAGCAAGCCCAGACGGCCGCTGATAACAAGAACACTGCTAAACACTAGCTACAGCTAGACGGTATGACACACAAAATCGCGGTCCTTGGTGCGGGTTCCTGGGGAACAGCGTTGGCCATTGCGCTGGCCCGCAATGGCCACAACATCCACCTTTGGGGCCACCAGCCCACATCTATTGAAGCGCTTGTAGAAGATGGCGAGAACAAGCGGTACTTGCCCGGCTGTCGTTTTCCTGCAAATTTAAAAGCAAACCACAATCTGTTAGAGGTCGTTGATGAAGCAAGGGTGCTCATTGCCGTCCCAAGCTTTGCTTTTAGAGCAACGTTAGAAATGCTTGTTTCTACACCTAACACCATCAAACCCGGTATTTGTTGGGCCACAAAGGGCTTTGATCCTGAAAATGCTGATCTTCTCAGCGTGGTTGCCAGAGACCTTCTTGGTGCCGACGCGTTGTTATCTGTGGTAAGTGGGCCCACGTTCGCCCAGGAAGTTGCAAGAGGGCTGCCAGCGGCAATGACCGTTGCGACTACCGGTGATAATTCTTTTTGGTTTGATGCTTTTCAGGGCGAACGAATGCGGATGTACCGGAATGACGATATAATCGGCGTTCAAGTGGGCGGCGCTTCAAAAAATGTTATTGGTTTCGCCACTGGGATATCAGATGGCCTCGGTTTTGGAGCGAACGCTCGCGCGGCACTTATTACTCGCGGCTTGGCAGAAATCTCTCGTCTGGGGGTCGCTCTCGGCGCGAACCAAGAGACGTTTATGGGCCTCGCGGGCCTGGGAGATCTGGTTTTAACCTGCACAGACGATCAGTCTCGAAACCGGCGTTTAGGTCTTGGGCTAGGTGCAGGAAAACCCATAAATACGGTTAAAAATGAGATTGGGCAACAAATTGAAAGCATGCATGCCGCGAGCCTCATTGAGCGACTTGCGTTATCCCTGGATATCGATATGCCAATCACTAAAGAGGTTAGTGCGGTAATCCGGGGTGATATAAGCGCCCTTTCTGCGGCAGAAACACTGTTGTCTAGAAACGTTTCTCGCGAGTAAACTACGAACTAGACAAATTATTACACTATTGTTCATATGCACTTCAAATTAATTCTGGTTTCTTGTTTGTTCCTGACCGCCTGTGCCGGCGTTCCTGTAAATACAACATTGGATGCGCATCGCTTTTCGAGTGACCCTGAAAAGCTGAATCGCGCCATCTACCAATTCAACACCGTAGTAGACAAAAGCATTCTCAGGCCTGTTGCCCAAGGGTATCGAGCGGTAACACCAGCCCCCGCAAGAAAAGGCATAAGCAACATCTTTAAAAACCTGCTAGAAATCAATAGTTTGCTGAACAATATTTTACAGGGCGACCTCGGTGGCGCAGGTCAAAATTTCTCTAGGTTCATAATAAATTCGACCGTTGGCGTGCTGGGTTTATTCGATATTGCTAGCCGCAACAACATTGCTCCTGACATTGAAGATTTTGGCCAGACCATGGCGGTTTGGGGAATACCCCATGGGCCCTATCTTGTATTGCCTTTTCTTGGCCCATCCTCTTTGCGAGATGCCATAGGTTTAATTCCTTATTACATGTATACGCAACCGGAGTCAGTTATTTCTGATTTTGAAGCCCGCGTCGCGGTTTCCTCTCTTTATATCATAAATCAAAGAGCCCAATTGCTTGGGGCCTCTGATCTTCTTGAGGGCCAGCTTGATCCGTATAGTTTTTTACGCGAATCGCGCGAACAAGCCAGAATAAATGCGATTTTCGATAACAAGCCACCTGAAGAAGAGTTTGATAATTTTTAGCCGGTCCTCGTGTTCCGTACCGATGTTCTGATATGCACTATGTTATTGGTGACCTGCAAGGCTGCTACGACGAATTGCGGCGCCTGTTAGATAAATTATCGTTCAATGATTCGACAGACCGCATAACCTTTACGGGTGACTTGGTAAATCGAGGTCCAAAGTCAAAAGCCGCGCTTAAATTTGTTGTTGAAAACAGGCATTGTATGGATACGGTGCTAGGGAACCACGACCTTCATTTTTTAAGTATGTACTGTGGGGTACGTCAGTTAGGTTCAAAAGATACGCTTCAGGCCTTGCTCGACGACGATGGTGTCGAAGCGCTGGTTAGTTGGTTACGTCAACAACCCTTTTGCATCGAAGCAGAAAGCCGATTTCTAATTAGCCATGCTGGTTTATATCCTTTGTGGACCCCTCAAGAAGCGTTGCTTTATTCTAATGAACTTTCTGATGTGTTGCAGTCTCAAGCGTGGTGCGCCTTCTTGGAACAAATGTATGGAAACACTCCTGACAGTTGGAACCCAAGAGATACAAACAATCCTCGCCGACGATTTTTGATTAACGCTTTCACCAGAATGCGTTTTATCGACAATCGCGGTCGTTTAGACTTTAAACATAAAGGCGACTCAATCATTGAAAAAAACAACGGCCTTATTCCCTGGTACGACCACCCAGCACCAGCCAATAATACGCATATAATACTGTTTGGCCATTGGTCTGCTATAGGGGCTAAAAAAAGAGATACTTCTATCTCTTTAGATGGGGGCTGCGTTTGGGGCGGAGAACTATGCGCTGTAAACCTTCACAATCTGCGCTTAACGTGTATTCGGGGAAGCTTGTATTAAAGGGCTTCTAGACGTCTAGATTTGTAACACTAAAAGCGTTTTTCTCGATAAATGCTCGTCTAGGCTCTACCTGGTCACCCATTAATATAGTAAACGTATCATCCGACGTTTTATCGTCGTCGATTGTAACCCTCAAAAGCCGGCGAACGGTGGGATCCATTGTTGTTTCCCACAACTGGTCTGGATTCATCTCCCCCAAGCCTTTGTAGCGCTGCATATATATTCCCTTACGTGACTGGGCGATCAACCAATCCAGAGCATCGCCCAGAAATTTCACCTCTTCTGTTTTATCCCCTTTAGTAACAGAAACAGGTGAATGTACCTTGGCTTGGATTTCCTCAGCCATCGTAGACAGCGTTTTATACTCGTTTGAGGCCCAAAATGAGCCATCAAACACGTACTTCGTTGTGAGGCCATGATGCAAACGAAGAACGGTAACAACCAGGGTGCCATTGATTTTTGAGCCTATTTCGTAAACGGGAGCGTCCAAGCCTTCCCCGGAAAGAGATTTCTGAAGAGCCTCGCAGCCAGCTTCGGTTGCAAGCTTTTCTGGGTTCGCTATATCAGAATGATACAGTAGTGCCCATAAAAACTGCTTGTCCAATGATTTTGATAAGCGGGTTATGAGATCTCTAGCACCAATAAATTCTCTAAACAGCGTTAGCAGATCTTTGTCAGTGATACTATTTTTCTTCGATTGCAGGGTTGCATTTTCTACCGCCAACGAAAGTAAATATTCTTGCAGCTCAACATCATCCTTAATGTATCGCTGCTTTTTACCCTTCATCAATTTATACAGTGGGGGCTGCGCAATATAGATATATCCATTTTCTATCAAGGATGGCATTTGTCTATAAAAAAACGTGAGCAGCAAGGTTCTAATGTGCGAACCATCAACGTCCGCATCGGTCATTATAATGATTCGATGATACCTGAGCTTCGCAATATCAAAATCGTCAGCGCCTATGCCGGCACCGAGCGCAGTTATGAGCGTTGTAACCTCATCCGAGGTAAGCATTTTGTCAAACCGCGCCTTCTCTACATTAAGGATTTTTCCTTTTAATGGAAGTATTGCCTGAAATTTTCTATCTCTCGCCTGTTTTGCAGAGCCACCAGCAGAATCGCCCTCCACCAAATAAATCTCCGATAAGGCTGGGTCTTTTTCCTGGCAATCAGCCAGCTTGCCTGGCAGCCCCCCTAAATCAAGAGCTCCCTTTCTGCGCGTCATTTCTCTCGCTTTTCGGGCTGCATCGCGTGCGCGAGCCGCATCGACTATCTTTTCTGCAATCCGCTTGGCATCGCGAGGATTCTCTAATAGATAATCTGTTAGCTTTTCTCCAAAGGTGGATTCGACAACACCTTTTACTTCTGATGAAACGAGCTTATCTTTGGTTTGCGAAGAAAATTTAGGGTCCGGCACCTTCACAGATAAAACGGCGGTTAGCCCCTCCCTCGCATCGTCCCCGGTTGTCGCGACTTTTTCTTTTTTAGCGAGCCCGCTTTGCTCGATATAATTATTCAGCGTTCTGGTTAATGCCCCTTTAAAACCAGCTAAATGCGTTCCCCCATCTCGCTGAGGAATATTGTTAGTGAAACAATTAACCACCTCTTTGTAGGAGTCGTTCCACTGCAGAGCGACCTCTACTGTAATACCATCCCTTTCACCAACCACATGAATAACTTCTTTATGTAACGGTGTTTTAAGCCCATTTATATGTTTTACAAATGCGGCTATCCCGCCCTCAAACTCAAAAACCTCCGAACGACCATCCCGATCATCTTTTAACGCGATTCGTACACCTGAATTTAAAAAAGACAGCTCCCTAAGGCGCTTGGAAAGCGTTTCATAAGAATAAGACAATTGTGTAAATGTCTTTGCGCTGGGCTTGAAACTTATCGTGGTACCTGTTAATTCTGTTTTCCCTACCGCCGCTAACGGGGCTTGTGGAACCCCCAAATGGTACTCTTGCTGATGTGTTATACCGCCGCGATGTATAGTTAAGCGCAACCACTCGGCGAGCGCATTAACAACTGATACACCCACTCCATGCAAACCCCCGGAGACCTTGTATGAGTTTTGATCGAACTTCCCGCCAGCGTGTAGAACCGTCATAATAACTTCCGCAGCTGAACAACCCTCTTCTTCAATAATTCCCGTTGGTATTCCACGCCCATCATCTGAAACTGAGATTGAATTATCGGTGTGTATAGTTACCCCAACCTCTGAACAATGCCCTGCCAGAGCCTCATCAATCGCGTTATCAACCACCTCAAAAACCAGGTGGTGTAACCCGGTGCCGTCATCGGTATCCCCGATATACATACCCGGTCTTTTTCTAACGGCGTCGAGACCCTTTAGAACCTTAATACTACTTTCGTCGTAACTCAATACTGCTTCCTTTTAAATACATCTCAGAGGGTGATATTTTACCAAAACCACGTTAAATGGTCGCCTTTTTTAGATATTAATCATATGTTCCACGTGGAACCTTTTGTTGGTTCAAAGTCCGCTTTAGATTGTTCCACGTGGAACAATCTAGAAACTAAAGCCGCATCGGCATTATTAAATACAATGTGTTTTCGTTTTTTGGGCTTTTGACTGTGCAGGATGTGTTCGCATCTTGAAGGCCAAGCACCACCTCTTTCGTGTCCAGGTTTCTTAGCGCGTCCAACACGTAGTTAACATTAAATCCCACTTCCACGGCTTCGTCTGAGTAATCTACAACCATTTCATCGTTCGCTTGTTCTTGTTCCGGATTGTTCGAGCTGACTTTTAATAATCCTGATTCCAGCGTTAAAGAAATGCCCTTAAACTTCTCATTACTTAAAATTGCTGCCCTAACCAACACATCAATAAACTCCTGTCTATCCAAACTGATATGCTTGCTTAAATTCGCTGGTATAACACTGTTGTAATCAGGAAATCGTCCATCTATTAGTTTGGAAATAAACATAAGCCCATCTGTTGAAACGCTTATGTGATTCGCATTAATTTTAACTTCGACATCACCTTCATCTTCCGAAGATAAAAATCGCTGCATTTCCAAAACCGCTTTTCTTGGCACGATTCTTTGCACGCTGGCTTCCTGTATTCCAGGCACTGCTATTTCTGATCGGGCTAAGCGATGACCATCTGTAGCAACGGCTCTTAAAACACCCTGCTCGATTTCAAATAAAAGACCATTTAAGAAATAGCGAACATCTTGTTGCGCCATAGCAAACTGTGTAGAAGCCAATAAACCTGATAGCGCACTCCTGGAAACACTAAAATGAGCATCCCAATCGCTTACTTCCAGTTTAGGAAACTCCTTGGCTGGCAATGTCTGCAATGTGAACCGTGTGCGCCCACTGGACACAACCACTTTATTTTCTTGCGCAGCATCCAATTTAATTTCGGCACTGTCTGGCATTGAGCGAACAATATCAAATAATTTACGGGCACCAACGGTAAGCTCACCATCAACCGAGTCAAGACCTTCGATAAATGTGGTGATTTCCGTTTCCAGATCAGTTCCAATTAATGTCAGTTTTGCAGAAGAGGCTTGTAAATAAACATTACCTAAAATAGGTAGTGTTTGTCGTTTCTCGACAACACCTACTACGTAGGATAACGGTTTTAGCAGTATTTCTTTTTTTACAATCAGTTCCATACTTGTTATTCCTATTATAAGGCCTGTTGATATGTGGAAAACAATAAAATCATGATTATAATCAATTGTTTCTGGGTAATTTGAAATATGGTAAACGGTTATAAACAACCTTTAAACCTGAGGATAAATTGTGGGTAACATCATAAAAGAGGTGAGATATTTTATCTGCCTTTTATTCACAGGTTATCCATAATTTATACCATGGTTTCGCTTGGCTGTTTAGTGCTCAAATTTTACCTAACCGCCCAATATTTTAAATAAACTATTGTAGTCGTCTTTAATTAACGCATCCTCTTTTATAAGGTCGTTAATTTTTCGACAAGCATGCATTACGGTTGTGTGATCGCGGCCACCAAAGGCGTCACCAATATCTGGCAAGCTAAGGTTGGTAAGCTCCTTTGATAAAGCCATAGCGATTTGTCTAGGTCTGGCGATCTGGCGATTACGCTTTTTGGATTTAAGATCCGCCACACGCATGTTGTAATAATCGGCGACCGTTTTTTGAATATTTTCTACCGATACCTTGCGTTCCTGAAACAAGGTGAGATCTTGCAGCGCCAATCGAGCGCTTTCAAGATTAATCGAATTTCCAGTAAAAGCAGCGCCAGCAATTAACCTATGCAAAGCACCTTCAAGTTCACGAACATTGGATCGAATATGCTTGGCAACCATAAAAGCCACTTCGTCTGGAAGTTCAATGGTTTTTTCTTTCGCCTTGTTTTTTAATATAGCAACGCGCGTTTCGAGTTCAGGAGGGTCAACGCGGACGGTAAGGCCGCTCTCAAATCTGGAAATCAGGCGCTCTTGTACGGCATCAATTTCTTTCGGGAACCGATCGCTGGCAATGATGATTTGGCTACCCGCCTCCATGAGCGTGTTGAAGGTGTGAAAAAACTCTTCTTGTGATTGGCTTTTACCTGAAAAAAACTGAATATCATCAATGAGCAAAGCATCTACTGAACGATAATATGCTTTAAAATCGTCCATTTTCCCACGCTGCAATGCTTTAACCATGTCAGAGACAAACCGTTCTGAATGAACGTAAATAACTTTTCTCGATTTCTTTTGCCCAATAATATTACCGGCGGCGTGCATTAAATGTGTCTTTCCTAACCCGACGCCGCCATATATAAACAGGGGGTTATAAGCAGAGCCAGGGTTTTCACCCACTTGTAAAGCAGCGGCCCGCGCTATTTGGTTGGATTTTCCTTCAACGTGAGAGGAAAAAGTATAAGCCGCACTGGGTCGGTTAGCCCCATAGGGGGACGAACTGTTTTTAGGTTCAGGGGTATCGCTAGCGCGCAAAGGCTCGGCGGACATATCGTTATCACCAATAATAAGCGTTACTCGCATTTTGGCGCTCGAGAATAGCCGAACGGTTTCACTGAGTGTTTCTGTTAAATGTTCGTCTATCCAATCCTTAACAAATTTATTAGGCGCGTATAGAGTGCATTCATTTTTTACGATATGGGCATGAAGTGGGCGAACCCACATATTAAATTCACGCTCGCCAAGCTCGAGCTCTAATTTACTGAGACATTTTCGCCAAATTTCTTTGTTACTCAAAATACCGCCTCTGGAAAACCTGCATTTATGGAATAAATATGGTTTGAAATAAACCCTGATTCTTATTGACTAGAAGCACTAAAAAACGTACTTTTACGCGCTATTTTTTAGCCACGGTATATGCTGTGGTTCCAAGCAATCGCACCTATAGAGTGTAAGTGACATGAAACGTACTTTTCAACCAAGTAATTTAAAACGAAAGAGAACACATGGCTTCCGCGCGCGGATGTCAACGCGTGGTGGTCGCGCAGTTATTAATGCACGGCGGGCCAAAGGCCGTCGTCGCCTGAGTGTATAAGCGTACGACATAGTTTTATCACAGGCATAATCAGTGACCATTAATTTTGTGTTGGTAATTCTCTGATAAATAATCGTCTCCAAAGATGGCGAAAACTACAAAGCGCTGATCATTATAAGCAGGTGTTTGATCAGCGCCAGTGGGCATCGAGCCGATATTTCAAAGCGTGTAATAAAGAAAACGGCCTGGATCATTCACGTTTGGGTTTAGCAATATCTAAAAAAATATCCAAATCGGCTGTTGTGCGGAACATGTTGAAGCGACATATTCGGGAAAGTTTTCGGTGTAATCAAAAAGTTATTAAAGGCCTTGATATTATTGTTTTATCCAAACAAGAAAGCGTGATGGCTAATTCAATAGAGTTAAGGCAGGACTTAAATTTATTATGGAAGCGCTGTCAAAAATAGCAGTAACGCCATTTATCGTTTTACTTAAACTCTATAAATTGATTGTTAGCCCCTGGCTGGGCGAGCGCTGTCGATTTAGCCCGAGCTGTGCGGATTATGCGCAAGAAAGTTTGTCTCAACACGGGTTTTTGCGTGGAGCTCTATTCACGGTAAAACGAATCGCACGTTGCCATCCCCTCGGCGGCGAGGGTCTTGACCCCGTGCCGCAAAAACAAGCCCCCCGACGGTAAAGACAGAAACTCAAAATGGAAATACAAAAAAACATTCTAATCGTGGCGGTAGTGGTGCTATCGTTTATTTTGTATCAACGCTGGCAAGAATTTCAGCAAGAATACGCAGCGGAACACCTGGTAAACACCGAGTATGTGGAGCGAGAGAATTCTTCTGTTGTTCCCCAAGCTGCAGATATACCCGAAGTATCTGAATTAAGCGGGCAAGAAGAGAGCGGGCTTCCATCAACACCTGAGGCGACACAGCCTAATGTCGTGGACGAACCGTTATCAAGCGCCGGCAGATTCATTGAAATTACAACAGACCTTGTTCGAGCCAAAATAAACACGGTGGGCGGCACGCTGGCTTATTTGGAATTAATCGAAGAGCCAGAAACGGTTGAACAACCAGACATCGGGTACAAACTTCTCAAAACGCCGACATCTGCGAGCACGCAAGATCAGTTTGTTGCACAAAGCGGCCTGATTGGTCGAGACGGCACCTACCCGAACCATCACACCGTTTTTAGTGCCGAACGTGAAGCCTACCAGCTAAACGACGAGTTGTTGCGCGTACCGCTGAACTGGACAGACGAGCGCGGCGTTCAATATATTAAGGAGTTTGTGTTTCATCGCGACAGCTATGTTGTTGATGTGACGTATACCATAAAAAACGAATCAACAGAACAGATTAGTGTTTACCCCTATGCGCAGCTAAGCAGAACAGACCCAAGCTCTAACTCTGGGGGTGGGTTTGGGCGATTGCCAAGTTATCTGGGCGGGGTGATTTATACGGATGATGAGAAATACCAAAAAGTAGATTTTGGTGATATGGATGATGCAAACTTAACCGTTCAAACGCCCAATGGTTGGGTGGCAATGATAGAGCATTATTTTGTTGCGGCGTGGCTTCCTCAGCGTGGCCAGCCGAAAGAGCTTTATTCTCTGGTTTCAAATACCGGCCCAAGGCCGGTGTATAGCATCGGTTATAAATCACTGGAAGCGACAAGACTTTCTGCTGGCCAATCAGGCACCATTGCTTCAATGTTGTACGCGGGACCGAAAGAGCAATACCGCCTGCGAGCGATCGAAGAAGGAATGAGCCAGGAGGGCTTAAAACTAACCGTAGACTACGGTTGGCTTACGGTAGTGGCAAGCCCTTTGTTTTGGTTGTTGGAAAAAATTCATGGCGCGGTTGGCAACTGGGGTTGGGCCATTATTTTTCTAACAATATTGATTAAGGCGCTGTTTTATCCGTTATCCGCCGCGAGCTACAAATCCATGGCCGCGATGAAACGATTGCAGCCAAGAATGGCGACGTTAAAAGAGCGGTACGCAGACGATAAACAAAAGTTCCAGGCGGCAATGATGGAGCTTTACAAAGCAGAGAAGGTCAATCCGGCGGGTGGCTGCCTGCCTATTTTGATTCAAATACCCGTGTTTCTCGCGCTTTATTGGGTGTTGTTAGAAAGCGTTGAGCTTCGGCAGGCAGATTTTGCCTTGTGGTGGAACGATCTGTCCTCACCAGATCCATATTATGTGTTGCCAGTTTTAATGGGTGCGTCCATGTTTTTTCAGCAGAAATTAAATCCAGCGCCAGTGGATCCGATGCAACAAAAAATAATGATGTTCATGCCGTTGGTTTTAACCTTTTTGTTTTTAAGCTTTCCGCAAGGATTGGTTCTTTATTGGGTCGTGAACAACTGCCTTTCTATTGCTCAGCAATGGCTAATTAACAAGCGTGCCGGAGCCACCTAAACACTACTGCCGCGCGACTCTAAGCACCACATCGAACTGATATTGCTATATTCAGAGTGCTCCAGATGATTCAAGACAAGGCCCAACCCCAAGGAAAGTGATCAGCGATACTATTGCAGCAATAGCCACCCCTCCAGGTATTGGTGGGGTTGGTATCCTTCGTTTATCGGGTAAAGATGCGCACGCGATTGGTGCGGCGGTTGCTGGTAAAGTCCCAGCGGCGGGCAGGTTTAAATATCGGCGTTTTCGAGATGCTGCCGGCAATGAAATAGATCAGGGTCTGGTGCTTTGTTTTGGTGCGCCAGCGTCATTTACTGGGGAAGACGTTGTTGAATTACATGGCCATGGGGGCCCAACCCCCATGGCTATGTTATTGACTGCCTGCATTGATGCTGGCGCGCGTGAAGCGATACCGGGAGAATTTAGTCAGCGCGCATTCTTGAACGACCGTATCGATTTGACGCAAGCGGAAGCGATCGCGGATCTCATTAGTAGTGCGACCGAACAAGCTGCACGAAGCGCGCTTAGGTCTATAAAGGGCGATTTTTCGGAACATATACAAAACCTCGAACAAGAGCTTATTAATTTTCGAATGTATGTTGAAGCAGCGATTGACTTTCCGGAAGAAGAAATAGATTTTCTTGCAGATGAAGGAGTACAAAAGCGGCTGCAGAAGATCAAAAGTCAGCTGCAAGAAACGGTTGAGAGCGCAACCGCAGGTGAGCTTTTACAACAGGGTGTGCAAATTGCTCTGGTGGGTGAGCCCAACGTGGGTAAGTCAAGCCTGTTTAATGCCTTGGTCGGATCCGAAACAGCCATAGTTACTGATATTCCCGGCACTACGCGTGATGTGATCGCCAAGTCAATTAACCTGGGTGGTCTGCTTGTACATTTGCTTGATACTGCGGGCTTGTGCGAAAGTGAAGATACTGTTGAAAAGATAGGTATAGATCGGGCAAGGCGAGCTCTTGAGGAGGCAGACCTGGTGCTTGAGCTGCGCGATAGTACAAACAAGGCAGCAAAAAACGGACCCAATATCGAGAGCGCATTAGTCGTAAACACAAAAGCAGACCTTAGTAGAGGCCACCAAGGAGCTAGTGGTGGCGAAATACTCGTCTCGTCTAAAACAACAGAAGGAATTCCTGAACTGATTCAGCAAATAAAAAATCGGGTAGGTTTCAGCAATAGCACAGATAATGCCTTTAGTGCCCGCAAGCGGCACATCAACCTTTTGGATGCCGCGTTGTCGGCCGTTGTGCGTGGCGAGACCGAATTAAACAGTGCCGGAGCGGGTGAATTGTTAGCCGAGGAGTTGCGCGTAGCGCACGATGCCTTAGGAGAAATAACGGGCAAAATGACAGCAGACGATCTTCTTGGTGAGATCTTTTCAGGGTTTTGTATAGGCAAATAGTAGATGTTAATCAACGCAGGAGAAGCAGATGAATAATTATTGGCGTAATGTTTTAGTGGCCCTTACGGTGGCCGCAGCTTCTCTAAGCACACAAGCTCAGGAAGAGAGTGAAGGCGCGGTTACTGAGGAAGCCTACGGCGATTGGAGGGTGCGCTGCCAACAAACTGAAAATGATGTAAATACGTGCATTATGATCCAGCAGGCGATGCTCGAAGAAAGCGGTGAAATGTTAATGCTGATCAACGTTGCGTATTTACCTGAGCAAGAGCAGCCCACGATGGGCATATTGGTGCCTTTGGGCGTGTCGCTCGCGACCGGCGTAAATTTTCAGCTGGGAGAGGGCGACGAAAACACGAGCGTCTTGGGCTACAGCCACTGCGATCAAAACGGTTGTTATGCGAGCCTGTTGTTAAGCGATGAAGCCGTTGAGCAAATTACCGCTGTTGGTTCGGGCTTCGTTTCATTTATGACATTGCAAGGCCAGCCGGTAAATGTACCGTTTTCGCCAAACGGATTTAGTGGTGCTTTGGAGTCATTGCGCTGATTATTGACGGAGTATGATTTTGGAGCCGGCCGAGAAGCCGGAGGGCATTATCGTTCGTCCATAAAAACCAAACCGTTATGCGAGTAATCTCTTGCCGTTTAAATTAGTGCCAAAACGACTTGCCAGAAGATCTAGCCCACGGCTGGAATAGTACAGAAGCAGCCACCCTGCCAGTACCGATAGAATTGCCATTGACCAGGGCCGCAGCAATGGTTGATATAGGTCACCCTCGTAAACAAGAATCGGGTCGGTTTCGCCAGGATTCGTACGGATAATGAGTTCATCGCCGTTTTGGCTAACTTCGGCAATACCGCTTACAGGGATTAGTTTTGCCACATCGAGCCCAAGGGGTCCCGTCAACCATGGGAACTCTATATTTAAATTTCTAATCCGGTAAGTTCCGGGAGCGTTACCGGGGTCGAAACGAAGCTTGTTTATTCGGAACTCGCGTATATTGAACGTTCGCGCCTCCCAGCGGCCTCCATCAATACGAAAAAATTTGGAGTCCTTTTCACTAAATTCGCTAGTTTCGGTGGTAAAAAACTGGGTCAGCGTAGGTTGCTCGGAATAGATCTCTGCCTGTATAGAAATCTGAAAATCAAACGGGTGTGTTGCGCGAATAACAAAAAACGCACAAATAAAAATAAAAATAGCGGAACGTGCGGCCAGTAATCGAGGGTTTTTTCTGTTCGATATTTTCCGCGCTAAATACTTGCCAAAAGCGATACCTGGTTTTTCGATAAGCAAGTAGCCGACCAGGGCCAACGCAAAAGAGGCAACGAAACAAGCAATGTTGAATTGCCAATTTGGGAGCTCGAAATCACGGACGTAAATGATAACGACGGGATGCCACAGGTAAAAACCATAGCCAACGACACCCAATAAACGCAGCCAGGGATTACCCCAAAATCGCGATTTGTAACTGGCCACACCGATAACCAACAACATACATGCCGGATAAACGAAATGGCCCATTGCCCACATAGCCATCCAATCGGTAAAACCAATAAAGTGGCGATATTTTTCCGCAATGCCAACATCCAGGCCAAAACCCAAAATACCCAGCAAGCCCAAGCAAGTCAAAATCTTACCTACTCTGGGGGTAATCATAGGCTGGGCATGTACAGCAGCCATTCCCAATATAAACGGTGTGAAGTAGGGCATGCCGCCATGTAGTACTAACACCATTTTATGTTCGAAGTACCACCAAACAGGAAAGGCCAGCGCTAGCAGAATAATCAAGCGAATTTTGGGGTTAATGATAGGCGCCAGCACCAAGATCAAAAAGGGTAGAAATAGATAAAAAATCAGCTCGACTTTTATTGTCCATAAATGGTGGTCACCCATTAGCCCAAGCAAATGTAGATTAATCCACAGCGGGTTAATTTCGCCCCAGGGTTGAGTCCAATACATACTCATCACGACTAGAACGACCACGAATAAGGGCACGATCCTGAAAAGTCGCCGGGTAAAATACGCAATAAGTGTGCCGCCCGTTGGTAGTGGTTGTTCTATGCGCAGAAACACCAGATACAGGAGGTAGCCGCTGAGCGTAAAGAAAAGCCAAACACCGACGGGGCCAAACACTACGTGGGGGACGGTTCCCAAGTGTTGTAGAAAAACCATTATTGCAGCTACCGCACGAACTCCATCAAAGTTTTCAACCAGTGGGCCGGTTGAGGGCTTGTGGGTAATCAGTTGGTCGCGCCAATCAGTAATAGATTGCCAGAGGTTTGACATGGTAATTTTGTGCGGCTAAGAGGGCGCGCGTTAGTGTGCGGCCAACTTTACGAGGTTTCTGAATAAGTGTAAACAGCCCTTGCAGATCAGCGTGGCATATTGGCCCAAGTGTAGGCACCAACAAAACGAGAATTCCCTTTTATTATAAAAAACAATAGAATACGGCACCCTGTTTCTAAAGCCTTTGAGCGAGCAAATGACATTTGCGAACCAACAATATGACGTCATTGTAGTTGGTGGCGGCCATGCAGGCACTGAGGCTGCTTTGGCGGCGGCACGCATGGGTGTTCGCACTTTATTGCTCACGCAGAGCATCGAGACGATTGGTCAAATGTCGTGTAATCCGGCGATTGGCGGGATTGGCAAGGGGCATATAGTAAAAGAAGTGGACGCAATGGGTGGAGCCATGGCTGAAGCAGTTGACCAGGCAGGAATACAATTTCGTGTGTTAAATGCGCGCAAGGGCCCAGCGGTCAGAGCTACGCGAGCCCAAGCGGACAGGATGCTATATAAGGCTGCGATTCGTAAAATCGTCGAAAATCAGCGGGGCTTGGATATATTTCAGCAGTCAGTTGATAACCTGATTATAGAAAATGATCAAGTATCGGGCGTCGTTACCCAAACAGGGGTTAAGCTTTACGCAGCGAATGTAGTATTGACTACAGGCACATTTCTCGGCGGCGTTATTCATATTGGTGAAGAAAACCACCAGGGAGGGCGTGCCGGAGATCCGCCAGCGAATGCGCTTTCGAAATGCATTCGTAATCTACCCTTTCGGGTTTCAAGACTAAAGACCGGAACACCCGCAAGGCTTGACGGACGTACGCTTAACTACGAAGTAATGACACGTCAGCCCGGCGACCAGCCGGCCCCGGTGTTTTCTTTCCTGGGTTCGTCGCAACAGCACCCAAGGCAGATAGATTGCCATATCACGCACACCAACGAAAGAACGCACGACATCATTCGCGGCGGACTTGATCGGTCACCGATGTATTCGGGCGCTATTGATGGTGTTGGCCCGCGGTATTGTCCGTCAATAGAAGATAAGGTTGTGCGATTTGCAGACCGTTCGAGCCATCAAATTTTCGTAGAACCCGAAGGTTTAAACACGACAGCGGTATACCCCAACGGTATATCCACTTCATTGCCCTACGATGTTCAAGAAACGTTCATTCGCAGTATAGCGGGGTTTGAGTCGGCTCGAATTACGCAACCTGGATACGCGATCGAATATGACTTCATGGATCCGCGCGATATAAAACCTACATTAGAGACGAAATTTGTGGGGGGGTTATTCTTCGCTGGCCAAATCAATGGTACGACAGGTTATGAAGAAGCCGCGGGGCAAGGGTTGTTAGCCGGTTTAAATGCGGGCTTGCGGGCTCAAGGTAAGCCCGGCTGGTATCCGCGGCGCGATCAGGCATACATCGGAGTGCTGGTTGACGATTTAACCACGGCAGGCACACAAGAACCCTATCGAATGTTCACTTCACGCGCGGAACACCGCTTGATTTTGCGAGAAGACAACGCTGATTTAAGGTTAACTGAAGTGGCCCGAGCGTTTGGTTTGATCGATGAGCGGAGATGGCGGGCATTTTGCCAGAAGCGTGAAAGTATCGAGACCGAACGGGCGCGGCTTTCGAAGCTGTTCTTACACCCAAACACTTCTGCGGCCGCGCAATATGCCGCGGCTACCGGAAAGGAAATCGCCCACGAGGTAAATTCCCTGGAGTTGTTACGGCGGCCAGAAGTTAATTATGATCTATTGATTGGCCTGGATGGGTTTGGCCCCCCAGTAGAGGACGCAAGGGTGGCCGAGCAGCTTGAAATTCAAGCGCGCTATCACGGGTATATTAAGCGTCAAAACATGGAAATTGAAAAGCGGCGCAAGCACGAGGAAACCGTACTGCCAATGGAAATGAATTATGCCGGGGTAACAGGGCTATCGAACGAAGTTAAACAAAAACTTGCTGACCATCGGCCCGGCACTATTGGGCAAGCGTCGCGGATTTCAGGGGTAACACCCGCATCGATTTCTTTATTGCTGGTGTATTTAAAAAAGCGGGCGATCGTCAGGGCGGCCTAAACTAAACCCGGTAATGCGCCCGCCAGTGAAATGCTGGCCCCTGGCGTTAAAGCGGAATAAACATCGCGGTTGCTAGTCTGCGCACACCGGTTTCAACCAGTCGACCGGAGCCACCACCTAACATGTCAACCACTAGACCCTGGTAGTCAATAATCCGGTTTATTAAGCGATCAAAGCTGGTGTTAAGCTCGGTTGGGCTATAAGAATTAGAAATCAGCATAAGCCCGCCATCTGGAAGTTGCTTATTGTTTAGTCGCCAATGAGTTATTTCAATATTCCGCGCGGAGTCATATATTTTTTGAGGGTTTATATGATCCAATATAAAGAATTCGGTTTTGTTGTTGTACGATTCCATGATCATACTGCCTAGTCCGACCGTGAACGCCAAAACACGGTCTCCGTCAAAGTGCTCGCTGAAAGCCAGCTCTAAAGCTTCAATAGACGCTTTGCCTAGGAGTTCATCATGAAACCAGTGTGGCCCGTCGTTGCCAAAGACCTGCAGTAAGCGGGAATCGATGGTTGTGCCGGGTACCGCTTTGGCAAGTTCTCGCGGATTGCGGCGGTACAGCTTGACCATTAAAGAGTTTACAGACTCGATTTGGCTGGCGACAATTAATTCGTACACTTTGCCCGAGTCTGATTTAGCCAGATTTCTGACTTGAAAGCTTTCAAGCCCGGTTGATGCGCAGGCGCTTATCAACGTGGCACAGATAATGCTGTAAAGTGAAACAAAGGGCTTTGAGGATATTTGCGGCATGGCAAACAGCGGCTACCAAATTTTAACGCGCTCGCTTATTGGAAGATACAAGCGCCCATTTTCAGTCACATTAAATGCGGTATAAAATTCAGGCACGTTACGCACTACGCCATTTACTCGAAAGCGGAACGGAGAATGTGAATCCGTAGCGATTCGTTGCCGTAAGGCTTGATCGCGATATTTGCCAGCGAACCCCTGAGCCCAACCGATAAATACTCGTTGCTCGCCGGAAAAACCATCGATCTCCGGTGCGGAGGCGTTGGAAAGAGACATCTTATAGGCCTTCATCGCAATGCTCAGTCCACCCAGGTCGCCAATATTTTCTCCCAGGGTGAATTCTCCGTTTACAGGCAGATCGTCTAAAACGGTATAGCTGCTGTATTGTGCAACCAATTTTTCGGTTCGCTGCTCGAACTCTTTGCGGTCCTCGTCAGACCACCAGTTACGCAGCACGCCGTCACCATCGAAGGTGCTACCCATATCGTCAAAACCATGGCCAATTTCGTGACCAATCACCCCGCCAATTGCGCCATAGTTAATCGCGTCGTCTGCCGCCAGGTCAAAAAAAGGTGGTTGCAGAATAGCGGCGGGAAAAACGATCTCATTGAGCGAGGGGTTGTAGTAGGCATTCACCGTTTGCGGCGTCATCGACCATTCGTGTTTGAGCACAGGGCCTTTAAGTTTTTCTATGGCACGGTTGTGTTCAACCAGAGTCGCACGCTCAAGATTGCCAAACAAATCATCGGCAGTTATCTCGAGCTTTGAATAATCTTTCCAGATATCGGGGTAGCCTATTTTGGGAGTAAATTTGGCCAGCTTATCCAGGGCCTCGATTCGGGTTTCTTCACCCATCCAGGCGAGACTACCAATGCTTTCTTTGTACGCGGCAACCAGATTATTAACCAGCGCGACCATGCGTTCTTTGGCCTCTGGCGGAAAGTGCTTTTTCACGTAAACTTTTCCGACCAGCTCACCGACCACACCATTCACCCGATCAACGCCACGACGCCATAAAGGGCGTTGTTCCTCGGTGCCATTCAATACCGTGCCGTAGAAGTTGAAGTTTTGCTTGTCCAGGGCTTCGGTAAGAGAGCTGGCGTTTTGGTTAAGTACCGCCCAGCGTAACCACAGCTTCCAGTCTTCAAGGGGCGTGTTTACTATGACGGCATCCAGGCCGGTGACATACGCGGGTTGGCCGACGACCAACACCTCCAAATCCGGCACTCCAGAAGTTTCCAGAAAAACATCCCATGCCAGCGCCGGACTGAGGCTTGTAAGCTCGCTGCGGGTCTTGGGGTTATACATCTTGGCCATATCGCGCGTCTCTTCTTTGCGCAAATGGTTGGCAGCAAAACGTGTTTCCAGTGCGAGGATGGTTTGCGCACCATTTTCTATCAAATCAAAGTCGGCCAGTTGGAACATGGCCGCAATATGCTCAACGTAGGCGGTTCTAATTTCGGCAAATTTTTGGTCCTCGTCAAGATAGTACTCACGGTCAGGAAGCCCGAGACCACTTTGCCAGGCGTAGATTGCGTAACGTGTAGGATCAGCCATGTCCGGATACAGGCTCAGGCTGAGGGGAGTATCAACACCCAAAGTGTTGAGCCAGCCGAAAGTGCGGGCCAGCGAGCTGTGATCGTTAATGTCATCGATTCTTTTCAGCGCCGGATCAAGCGGTTTTACCCCTAGGCGCTCACGAGTCTCGGTGTCCAGAAAAGAGCGATAAAGGTCACCCACTTTTTGTTCGTCGCTACCGGCCATGGCGGTTGCATCGGCAAGCTCATCAATGATTGCGCGAACATCTTCTTGAGATTTGTCTCGCAAAAGATCAAAGGTGCCAAAGCGCGATTTGTCAGCGGGAATCTCAGCGCTGTCTAACCAGCCGCCGTTCACGTATGAGAAAAAATCATCCTCAGGCGCTATTGAGTTGTTCATGTTGTCCACGAGGACGCCCGACACTAATGGCGGAACAGAGTCGCTGCAAGCAGCGATAGTCAGCGTTGCGCAAATTATTAAAATACGGGAGTGATGCAAAATAGTTCTGGCTGACATAGCATGGACCTTCATGGCGATAGATTCGATGGTTTAATACTCTACGTCAAGAGTTTATACAAAGGCGTCCTTGGTGAACAGCTAGTGTTGTGGATTAAATAGACTACACCAGATGACGACAGCGTAACGCAAATTTACGGGGTGGTTTTTGATAGAGATGGGCGATGGGCAGGCGAGTATTTAACACACTGGGAGCAAGTGACGAAGAGCTTGAGGGCTTGAGGCAAGCATTGGATGGCGCGGAAATAGCATTTTACGAAACCCACGCTGGCTTTTGGGGTGTTGGCACGCCGGCCCTGTGGATCCACGATGCTACACAGTACGATACAGCCAGAGGTGTTATAAACGCCTTTGAGCAAGAGTGGGGCAATACCCTGTCCGAAGAAACGGGCTCTTATATCTCTCAAATCAATTGGCGATTGGTGCCCGCGTTTATATTTTTAATCGGTGCTGTTATATGGATGTGTTTGGCATTTTTTCGTTTTGGCTAATTCAGGGCTTATCTGCTTCGCTTGAAGGCCGTCTGTGTTTTAATTGGCGTTATGAAACTTAATCGATAAAGCACATTTCAAAACATGCCTAAATTTTGGAATGACCGAATTAATACCCTCACGCCATATGTTCCAGGAGAGCAGCCGCGAGATCAGGGATTACTCAAGCTGAATACGAATGAATGCCCCTACGGGCCTTCGCCCGCAGCGTTACAGGCGATCGAGGCGACGATCGGTAATAACCTGATGCGTTACCCAGACCCGCACGCGACCAAGTTGTGTGCCAGCATTGCCGAGTTTTACTCTCTTGGAGCCGAACAGGTATTTGTCGGTAACGGTTCAGACGAAGTCCTGGCGCATATTTTTGGTGGCTTGTTTAGTAATACTGGTGCCGTTCTTTCATCCGAAATTACCTACGGGTTTTACCCGATTTACTGCCGGTATTTTGGTTTGCAATACCAGGCAATTCCTGTTCAGGATGACTTATCGATAAGTGTGGATTCGTTGTTGGACGCGTCAAGTCGTTGCGGAGGAATTATTTTGGCAAACCCCAATGCTGCGACCGGAATGGCATTGAGCCTTGGTGAAATAGCTCGACTACTGACCGCGAATCCCGACACAACGGTGGTAATTGATGAGGCATACGCCGATTTTGGTACCGACTCAGCCATCGCTTTGTTATCCGATCATGCCAACCTGGTGGTGGTACAAACGTGCTCGAAATCTCGTGGTTTAGCAGGCTTGCGTGTTGGCATGGCTTTAGGTTCGCAGGAAATGATCGAAGGGCTTAACCGGATGAAGGACAGCTTTAATTCCTACCCGCTTGATCAGCTTGCTCAAGCGGGAGCCGCCGCCGCTTTTACAGACAAAGCGTATTTTGATCAAACACGAAACAAGATTATTGCCACGCGAGGGCGATTTGCTTCAGAAGTAGAATCGGCGGGTTATGAGTGCGTTCCTTCGGTTGCCAATTTCCTTTTGATTCGGCATCCGAAGCTCAGTGGTGATGAGTTTTATAGCCAGTTACGTGAACGAGGAATTCTGGTGCGCCATCTGACTGATCAAAGGCTTGTACCGTATGTTCGTATAAGCATTGGTACGGATGAGCAAATGGATCAAGTGGTTACTGTGTTACATGAGCTAGTTTAGGACGCTACACTAACGTAGTTATGACTGACAAGAAGGAAGCGCATGCGCGGCTAGCGCAATATGCTAATGAATACAGTCTTGACGCCAAAAAAATAGACTTGTTAATTGAATATTTGGCGCTGTTGCGACAGTGGAATGGAAGCCATAATCTCACGTCTATAGTGGATTGGTTAGAAATGGTGGATTTGCATGTGTTAGATGCTTTGACAGTGTTACCGTTTATATACGGGAAGGCAGTTTTGGATGTGGGTAGTGGTGCCGGCGTTCCTGGCATCCCGCTAGCGATCGCATGTTCAGAACTCGCCGTTCATTCGGTAGATAGCCGACGAAAAAAAATCCAATTTCAAATACACGCGCAACACGCCTTGGGGGTAACAAACTTTTTTCCTGTTCATAGCCGGGTTGAGCAATATCAGCCAGGCCAAAAATTTGATACGCTCGCTTGCCGCGCATTTGCCTCGCTCGAATTGTTTGTAAAAAGTAGCATTGATTTATGTAAACCAAATGGCAGGCTGCTTGCGATGAAGGGCGCTTATCCAGCCGATGAGCTAGAGAAACTAAGCCCGGAAGTAGTAGATGTGATTGCCGTTCACGAATTGAGCATTCCCGGGCGAGCGTTGACGAGCCGCCATCTTGTCGAGATGGCGCCTGCAAATTGTAAGAATTAGAAAGGCTAGCATGACCAATCCAGCGAGAGTTATTGCCATCACCAACCAGAAAGGCGGTGTTGGGAAGACGACAACGGCCATTAATTTGGCCGCGACCCTTGTGAAGGAAAAGCAGAGAGTTTTGCTGGTTGATCTGGACCCGCAAGGTAATGGCAGCGTCGGCCTGGGAGCTTATCCTGACCCAAAAGGCAACACTATTTATCCTGTATTGCTAGAGCAGCGCGCTATAGCAGATGTAATAATAAAAACAGATTCAGGTGTCGATGTGGTTGCTGCGAATGGCGATCTCGCCGGAGCACAAGTAGAGTTATTGCATGAGATAGGCCGGGAAATGAGGCTCAGAACTGCGCTTAAACCTGTTTTAGAGCAATATGATTATGTGCTCATCGATTGTCCCCCCGCCTTAAACGTGCTGACCGTGAACGCGTTGGTAGCTGCGGAGAGCGTCATTATTCCAATGCAATGCGAGTATTTCGCGCTTGAAGGGTTGAGTTCGTTGGTGGCTACGGTTCGTAAAATACGCGAAACACTGAACCCACGTTTAAAAATTAATGGCTTGGTACGTACCATGTTTGATGGCCGCAATAGTTTAGCCAATGAAGTGTCGAACCAGTTAACAGATCATTTTGGTGATATGGTTTATCAAACAATTATTCCGCGGAATGTGCGCTTGGCGGAAGCTCCCAGTCACGGAAAACCGGTTATTATGTATGATCCGTGGTCTAAGGGTTCAAGGGCGCATGTTCGCCTTGCTCAAGAGTTTATGAAACGGCAAAAAAGAGGCAAAAAAGAGGCAACGAAACATGAGTAGCACTACTCGCTTGGGCCGTGGTTTGGATGTGTTGTTGGGGGATTTGCCCGGTGAAGTCACCGGTGGCGACCTTAAAACATTACCGATTGAAAAGCTACAGCGGGGGCAATACCAACCCCGCTCTCATATGGACAAGGAGTCCTTGCATGAGTTAGCTGATTCGATTCGATCACAGGGTGTGCTGCAGCCCATCATTGTTCGACCGATTGCCGAAGATCAATATGAGATCATTGCTGGCGAACGTCGTTGGCGTGCTGCGCAATTGGCAGAATTGGCCGACGTACCAGTTGTGGTCAGAGACATTCCCGATGAGGCTGCGTTGGCAGTTGCCTTGGTTGAAAACATTCAAAGGGAAAATTTGAATCCGATCGAAGAGGCTGTCGGACTACAACGGCTGGTAGATGAATTCGGACTAACGCATGAAAAAGCGGCAGGGCTTGTAGGGCGTTCGAGAGTGTCTGTAAGTAACTTGTTGAGGTTACTGTCGTTGGGTGATGTCGCGCGTGATTTGTTGGAACGAGGCAAAATTGAGATGGGGCATGCGCGGGCGCTGCTTGCGTTATCGGCTTCCAAGCAGGATGCGGTGGCGCGCGAAATCTATGCGAAGCAGTTGTCAGTACGTCAAACTGAGAGCCTGGTTAGGTCGAGCGAGAAAAAGGCCACCAGCCAAAAGTCGGCCTTGAAAAAAGATGCTGATGTCGAACGACTGCAGTTAAATTTGTCAGAACTGTTGGGCGCAAAGGTTGATGTTCAAGGCCAAGGCGAGAAAGGGAAATTGGTAATTTCTTACAGCAGTCTGGAGCAATTGGACGGTGTTTTGCAGAGGCTTGGTTATAAAGACAAGTAGGTAGAGACGCGACAGAAATTCGAGTGAGTAGCGGCCACTTAACTTACTCTTTTTATATAGTGTTTTGGCGGTTGACCATAAGATATCTGCACACTATACTCGCGCCCGAATTTGCTGGTTCGTCGTTTAATTTTAGCGTTGTTAGGTTTTTTGTTAGGCAGCTGTCTAAATAGCAGTGTTGGATAAAGACGTTGATCAATAAAGGCATAGTTCGAGGTGCACAGCGGTGCTTGGTGGCGCAGTTAATTATCACCATCATGACTGCAGTTGGGTTATTGCTGGTGTATGGGGCTCAGTTTTTTCAAGCCTCGGTGTACGGTGGGTTGCTGGGGATGTTAAATACGCTCATTCTGGCGCGTCGGGTCAACCGCGGGAAGTCTGCCAGCGGTTTAATGCGTCATGCTCAGTTAGGGCTGTTTGAGCGATGGGCGGTAGTTATTGTTTTTTTGGCGCTGGCGTTTCTGAAGCTGAACCTTTTGCCGTTTCCACTGATATTAACCATGGCGCTTACGTACCTTGGGTATTTTTTTACTGATGATTCGCAGCAGGTCAGTCGTCGTAACGACAATAAATAGTAGCGATGCTGATGCAAGCGATCATTAAATTCGAGCTGGATTCATAGCGGGTGGTATTGATGTCATTCGACACCGCAAGCGAATAGAACATATAAACCGAACACGTTTGAAGGAAATAGTAGAAGTGGCTTCTGAAACAGAAACTCAAACTGCTGGTGAATATATACGGCATCACCTGACGAACCTAACCTATGGGCAACATAGTGACGGAAGTTGGGGGCTGGCGCATAGCGCCGAAGAAGCCGCCGAAATGGGTTTTTATGCCATTCATGTCGACACTATGGTTTTTTCAATAGTAACTGGTGTTGCGTTTCTCTGGCTGTTTAGCCGGGTCGCTAGAAACATGGTTACGGGTGTTCCGGGTAAAATGCAAAACGCGATCGAGGCTGTGATCGACTTTATCGACGACACCGTCAACGGATCATTCAGTGGCAATAACCCGTTAATCGCGCCGTTGGCACTCACGGTGTTTGTCTGGATTTTGCTAATGAACACGATGGACCTCGTGCCGATCGATTTTCTGCCCTGGTTGGCCAGTATGGTGGGGGTTCATTATTTAAAGGTTGTTCCAACCACCGACCCAAATGCAACGTTTGCATTGGCGTTGGGCGTATTTGGTTTGATGCTCTACTATAGTGTTAAGAATAAAGGCGTGTTGGGATTTCTTGGTGAGCTCACCTTGCATCCGTTTGAGGGAAAGACGTTGTTGGCGAAAATAATCTTTTTTATGCCAAACCTTATTCTTGAATCGGTTAGTTTAATCTCTAAACCCTTGTCACACTCATTGCGGCTATTCGGAAACATGTACGCTGGCGAGGTGATCTTTATTCTTATCGCCTTATTGTATGCCAGCACAACGACGGAGTTGGCATCGCTCGATGGCATCATGTGGTCGTTAGCTGGCGGGTTGTTGCAAATGGTGTGGGCGATTTTTCACATTCTTATTATCACTCTTCAGGCATTCATATTTATGGTGTTAACCGTGGTCTATATGGACATGGCGCATTCAACAGACCATTAAAGACAGAATAAATAGGCCCTGATTTATAAAATAGTTTTTACAACTCATAAACTCAAATTTTTCAACTACAAAACATTTCGGAGAAAAAAAATGGAAACAGCTCTTCTATATATCGCTAGCAGCATCATGCTAGGTTTGGGCGCAATTGGCGCGGCGCTTGGTGTGGGGAATCTCGGTGGACGATTTTTAGAGGGCGCAGCGCGCCAACCTGAATTAGTTCCGATGTTACGCACCCAGTTTTTCATCGTGATGGGCTTGGTCGATGCGGTACCAATGATTGCGGTCGGGATTGGCTTGTACGTAATTTTTGCCGTTGCTTAACGATGGTGTTAGGACTTGGAGCGTTTTTGCGCATGTTGGCGTTCGCGAACAAAGCTCTATTTTGTCGGCAACTTTCGTTTAGCTAAAGAGGAATCGAAATGATCAATATGACGCTGGCACTCCAGTTAGTGGTATTTGGCCTGTTTTGGTGGTTTGCCCAAAAATACGTTTGGGTCCCTATCATGGCGGCCCTTGAAGAGCGTAAAAAGGGTATCGCAGATTCACTGTCTGCAGCCGAGCGTGCAAAAACTGATCAGCAAGACGCGCAGAAAAATGCTGACAAGCTGATCACAAAGGCCAAGGATCAAGCAGCAGAGATTGTTGCAAAAGCTGAAAAGCGCGGTAGCGCTGTAGTGGACGAAGCCAAAGATACAGCCAAGGCAGAAGGCGGACGTATTTTGACCGCAGCGCAAGCTGAAGTTGATCAAGAAACCAATCGTGCTCGTGAAGCCTTGCGTGGTGAAATAGCGTCACTGGCAGCAGCCGGAGCTTCAAAAATCCTGGCTAAAGAAATTGATGCGACGACGCATGCAAAGCTAATTGATGACTTGGTCGGTGAGATCAAGGCGGGATAAAAATGAGTGCGCCTATATCAATTGCCCGACCCTATGCTCAAGCTGTTTTTGAGCTAGCTAAAGAAAGCGATACTTTCGATCATTGGCTCGAGGGTTTGATGTTCGCTGCGGCAGTGGCAGACGACGAGAATATTGCGAGTCTGATCGCAGATCCGACCGTCAATAACGAGCGACTACACACCCTGCTAATTGATATTTGTGAAAGCAAGATGCCTGAAGGCGGCGATAATTTTTTAAAGTTGCTGGTGCAAAATGGTCGCGTAGACTCCTTGCCAGGAATTGCTTCTCAGTTTGCGGAATTGGTGGATGCCGAGCGTAAAACGGTTACTGCTCAGGTAGTGTCTGCTCAAGAGCTTACCGATGCACAGCGTAATGATCTTCTCAGTGCGCTAGAGGTTCGATTGGGCCGTTCGATTAGTCTTAGTGAGTCTGTCGACGGCAGTTTGATGGGCGGCGCTATTGTGCAAGCGGGCGATTTGGTAATTGACGGCTCGGCGGCTGGCAAACTGGAAAAGCTTGCTGGCGCATTGGCCCGCTGATATTTGTATAACCCCGCATTTTTATTACAGTATTTATATACATAAGTTCGAATAAACAGTTTAGGACGACACGTTATGACAACACAACTTAACCCATCTGAAATCAGCGAGCTGATCAAGGACCGGATAAAGAATTTTGATGCTTCTGCTGAAGCACGTACAGAAGGTACGGTCGTTGGTCTAACCGACGGCATTGCTTTGATCCACGGCCTTGCAGATGCAATGGCAGGCGAAATGCTGGAGTTTCCGGGCGATGTGTATGGCCTGGCGCTGAATCTCAAGCAGGACTCGGTGGGCGCGGTAATCCTTGGCGATTACAAGCATATTTCTGAAGGCGATACGGTTAAATGTACGGGCCGAATACTTGAAGTGCCCGTTGGCGAAGACTTGCTGGGTCGGGTGGTCAACTCGCTGGGCGAGCCGATAGATGGCAAAGGCCCGGTTGATGCGGTCAGTTTCGAACCGATTGAGAAAGTTGCGCCTGGCGTGATTGCTCGTAAATCGGTGGATCAACCGTTGCAAACAGGCTTGAAGTCAATCGATTCGATGGTGCCCATTGGCCGAGGCCAGCGAGAGTTAATTATTGGTGACCGCCAAACCGGCAAAACCGCGGTGGCGATTGATACCATCATTAATCAAAAAGGCACGGGCGTTAAATGTATTTACGTTGCGGTCGGTCAGAAAGCATCTTCAGTGGCGAGCGTGGTTCGCAAACTGGAAGACCATGGTGCAATGGAGCATACGATTGTAGTTGCGGCAAATGCCTCGGACTCTGCGGCGATGCAATACATCGCGCCGTATTCCGGTTGTGCGATGGGCGAGTATTTTCGCGACAAGGGTGAGGATGCCTTGATCGTGTATGACGATTTAACCAAACAAGCATGGGCATACCGTCAGGTCTCTTTATTGTTGCGCCGTCCGCCGGGCCGTGAAGCCTATCCTGGCGACGTCTTCTATTTGCACTCTCGTTTACTCGAGCGCGCAGCGCGGATTAACGCCGATTACGTAGAGAAATTAACAGACGGTAAAGTCAAAGGGCAAACAGGCTCGTTGACAGCGTTGCCAATTATTGAAACCCAGGGCGGAGACGTATCGGCATTCGTGCCAACCAACGTGATTTCAATCACGGACGGGCAGATTTTTCTGGAATCAGATTTATTCAATGCGGGTATCCGTCCGGCGATCAATGCGGGTCTTTCGGTTTCTCGAGTCGGGGGCGCGGCGCAAACCAACATTATTAAGAAGCTCGGTGGTGGTGTCCGGTTGGCTTTGGCTCAATATCGCGAGTTGGCGGCATTCTCTCAGTTTGCTTCTGATCTTGATGATGCCACACGTAAGCAACTCGAGCGCGGCGAACGAGTAATGGAGTTGATGAAGCAAAATCAATACTCGCCGATGTCGGTTTCTGAAATGGCGCTAACATTGTATGCGGTAGAAAATGGTCATTTTGATGGCGTCGAGGTCAATAAAATTGTGTCTTGCGAAGGCGCGATGCAGGCCTACGTGAAAGACAATGCCGCTGAATTAATGAGCAGCATAGAGCAGACACCGAAACTAGGCGATGAAGTGAAAAAGCAACTCAATGCGGTGTTGAAAGATTTTAAAGCCAATGGTGCTTGGTAAGCGATAGGTAAACGAGGGTTAAGCAATGTCAGGCGCTAAAGAAATTCGTGGCAAGATCAAGAGTGTACAAAATACGCAGAAGATCACTAAAGCCATGGAAATGGTCGCAGCCAGCAAAATGCGAAAAGCCAAAGACCGTATGTTGGAGGCCAGGCCTTATGCACAAAAGATTCGTGCTGTAGTTGCTCATATGGCTCGCGCCAGTTTGGAATATCGGCACCCGTTCACAATTGAGCGTGAAGTGAAACGTGTTGGCTATATTGTCGTCACCTCTGATCGCGGCCTTTGCGGTGGTTTAAACACTAATTTGCTGCGCGCGTTGGTTCGTGATGCCGCTGATTGGGACAGCAAGGGCGCGGAAATAGACATCACAACCATTGGCTCAAAAGCGTTAGGGTTTTTGCGGCGTCAGGGTGCCAATGTGGTTTCTGAAGTTTCGCATCTGGGCGACAAGCCAAACATGGTGGACTTGCTGGGCGGCATCAAAGTAATGCTTGATGCGTATATGGACGGCAAGATTGACCGTTTGTATCTGGCCTCTAACGAGTTTGTTAACACCATGACTCAAGCGCCTACTTTTAAACAGGTGCTGCCGATTGAGCGGGTTGAAGCCGATGCAGACGTGCTGCCCAGCCATTGGGATTATTTATACGAGCCGGAGGCCAAGGTGGTGCTTGATACGGTGTTAACTCGCTATGTTGAAGCACAAATTTATCAAGGCGTGGTTGAGAATTTTGCGTGCGAGCAATCGGCGCGAATGGTGGCGATGAGGGCAGCGACGGACAATGCTGGCAGCCTCATCGACGATTTGGAAATGGTTTACAACAAGGCTCGACAGTCTGCGATCACTCAGGAAATATCTGAAATCGTTGCTGGCGCGGCGGCTGTTTAAAGGCGCTGTGGCTGCTTAAAAGCGCTGCGGCTGATTAAATTAAGTTATTGAATTGGATATTGGATTAGGTAAAGAGGAAACAACATGAGTTCCGGAAACATTATTGAAGTAATCGGCGCGGTAATAGACGTGCAATTCCCGCGTGACAACGTACCCAAGATATACGATGCGCTAATGGTTACCGAGGCAGGATTAACCCTGGAAGTTCAGCAGCAGCTGGGCGACGGTATTGTTCGTACCATAGCGATGGGTTCCAGCGACGGTATCAAGCGCGGTTTGGAAACGACCAATACGGGCAAGCCTATTTCGGTACCTGTTGGTCCAGCCACCCTCGGCCGGATTATGGAC
>JABJKL010000223.1 GCA_018660405.1 Pseudomonadota bacterium
ATCACTTCCCAGAACAGGAAGAACAAGAACAAATCCATCGCCAAGAAGACGCCAATCACACCAGCCAGGACCCAGAGGATATTGGCCTGAAAGAATCCTTGTCGATCATTTTTCTCATTCCAGGAAGAAATAATCGCAACCCAACCCAACACCAGGGTTAGCAACACCAGAATTAGACTAAGGCCATCCATTGCCAACTGAAAACTAATTCCAAAACGAGGAATCCAGTCTACCTGATAGGCCACTAACCAGCTTGATGGATCACCCGCTGCCGGAACCAGTGAAAATTGCTCCATCGGGATGCTGGACAAGTTGAATAGCAGATACCCAAGATCGGCCAACACAACGAGCACTGAGATAAATCTCGGCCAGTTGCTTCCGAGACGTTCTGACCACCAGGCGAGTCCGCCGCCAACCAGTAATATAATTATCAAATTTAGCAGCAGCATCAGACGATCCACCCCAATAAGGTAATCAGCACAATCAGGCCCACTACCATGCCGACCGCATATCCGCGCATCTTGCCCGTTTGAGTATTGCTAAGCCCGCGGTGCAAACTTTGGCAGATCGAAACGATGCCGTGGTAAATATTATCCAGCCACTCGCCACGCAGGGCCGCCGCAAGCCCGGTATATGGCCGCACTAAAATCGTGTCGTATAGCTTGTCTATCGCCCACCCGCTATACCAGAAATTGCGTAAGACTTTACCTGGAGTTGATTCGGTGAAACCTTCAACTGGCAAGCTGCGTTTGTAATAAATCAACCAGGCGATCAATACACCGATTAACGGTATCGAGATCGAAATACCCTCGATCAGGTGGCTGACATGATGTTCCACCGCCAGTGGGAACACGCTTTCCAGCGGCAACGCGATCCAGCCACCGAAAATAGCCAGCACACATAACAGCGAGAGCGGAGCGGCCATCCGCCAACCGGGTTGCCGGTCAGGTTTAGTGCCAACATCACCATAAAATACGATAAACACCAGACGAAAACTATATATAGCCGTGAGCATTGCGCCTACCAAACCACCTGCCCACAACCATGGGCCAACCGGCTGGCCCAACCAGGTAGCTGCGCCATGTAATTCATAAGCCGATAATAGAATTTGATCTTTACTGAAAAAACCCGACGTAAATGGCAATGCCGCCAACGCCGCTGAACCAATAAGAAAGCTCCAAAACACCACTGGTAATTTACTTCGTAAACCACCCATTTTAAAAATATTCTGCTCGTGGTGTAGACAATGAACGACCGCACCTGCGCCAAGAAACAACAGCGCTTTGAAAAACGCGTGCGTCATAAGATGAAAAATACCGGCACTCCAGGCGCCGACACCCAGCGCCAGGAACATATAGCCAATTTGACTGATGGTGGAGTACGCCAGAATTCGCTTGATATCGGTTTGGTTCAAAGCGGTGAAGGCCGCTAATAACAGAGTAAACAAACCAACCAAAGCGACCAGCAATAACACATCCGGTGCCAATAGAAACAATCCGTGCGTCCGGGCAATCAAATAAACACCGGCGGTCACCATGGTGGCAGCGTGGATCAGCGCGCTGACCGGCGTCGGACCCGCCATCGCATCTGGCAACCAGGTGTGTAACGGTAACTGTGCTGACTTGCCAACCGCTCCGCCCAACAGCAATAGCGCGGCGATAGCGGGTAGGGTGTCGCCAGTTACCCAGCGACTATTGGCCGCGTCCAGCATCGGCTGAATTTGCAAGGTGCCCAATTCAGTAAATAGCAAAAATAGCCCCAGCGCCATCGCCGTATCACCAACACGGGTAACCACAAAAGCCTTACGGGATGCCGCACCGTTGACCGGGTCTTTATACCAAAAGCCCACCAACAGATAACTGCATACGCCAACGCCTTCCCAACCCAGATATAACAACAACAAATTATCGGCCATTACCAGTACCAGCATGGCGGCGACAAACATATTCATATAGGCGAAATAGCGGCTGTAATCGCTATCGTCGTCCATGAATTCTGTGGAATAAAGGTGAATTAAAAAGCCGACGCCGGTAATCACCGACATCATCACCAGCGTTAGCTGATCGATATAAAACGAAAACCCCGGTGCGAAATTACCGACCTGCATCCAAACCCACAAGGTGAGTGAGTAAGGGGTTTGCGTCTGCATATACTCCATCGCTACCGACAGCACCACTAGCGCAGACAGCCCAACAGAACCCGCACCCAGAATCGCGACTAATTTTCGCGGCATGCGGCCAGCGGTCACCATCAGCAGCACAGAGCTTATGAAGGGAAATAGCGGAATGAGCCAGATATTTTCCATTATCCGTTCAACCTCCGCGCCTGATCCATATCCAAAGTTTTAAACCGTCGATGCATTTGTAACACCAAGCCCAAACCCACTGATACCTCAGCGGCAGCCACCGCGAGAATCAGCATAAACATAACCTGCCCGTCGGCTTGCGCCCAGGCAGATCCGGCCGCGACAAAAGCAAGCGCGGCTGCGTTAAGCATGACCTCAAGAGACATCAAAATAAATATCACATTTCGGCGGAACATTAGCCCCGCAAGACCGGTGACAAACAGCAAAGTGGCAACGATCAGCACATGATTCAGAGGAATAACAAAACCTTCCATTAGTCATTCACCTCCGCGCTGGAAGAAGAGCTTACAGCCCCTACATCACTATCAGCCAAACGAAAACGCCGACCGACATGATAGGCACCAACTAACCCGGCCAGCAGTAACATCGAAGCAATTTCCACTGCCAGCACATAAGGCCCGTACAGCACGATTCCTACTTGCTTGGCGGTAATCATTGCCCCCGTTTGTGGAACGCTAGTAGCCCCACCTACACCCCAGTTGGTCAACACGATAATCATCTCAACCAGTAAAATTCCGGATAGAAGCGCAGGAACAATCCATACCGTTGGCCGCATCCTTTGCCGTTCACGATCCTCTCCCTCTTCGCCCAGATTCAACATCATTATCACAAACACGAACAACACCATGATGGCACCCGCGTAGATAACAATTTCCAATGCCGCCGCAAACGGCGCACCTAATAAAAAGAAGATCACTGCAACCGCGAGTAAGGACACAATCAGATTGATTAGCGCATGGGTGGCGTTGGTTCGGGTCAACGCAAATACAGTTGCAAACAAGGCGACTGCAGAGGCAACATAAAATAAAATTAGTTCCATTTTTTATAGCAAACTATTTATATAACAACTATTTTTGTAACAACTAGGGCAACAAGCTCTTAACGTCAACAGGAGGCGTTTCGTTTAGCGCCTCACCTTTATCCTTTCCATCGATTTGCATGCCTGCTACACGATAAAAATTATAGTCGTGATATTTACCCGGCCCGTCAATCATCAGGTGTTCTTTCTCATACACCATGTTTTGCCGATCGTATTCACACATTTCAAA
>JABJKL010000207.1 GCA_018660405.1 Pseudomonadota bacterium
AGTGGGGGTACACGCTGGGGTGAAGATCAAAGGGCAGAAGAGGTTAATAATGGTAATGATTAGGGCTTAATCTGCAGAATTTTTGTTATCCTTGCGGGTTACTATCAGCTGTTTAATAGCTGAAAACCGCACATTTGATTATTTACGGATAGTTTTTTTCACTATGTTTGCACGAATTAAAGAAGACATCGCTGCGGTATTTGAACGTGACCCTGCGGCGCGTTCCAGGTTAGAGGTGTTGACGTGTTACGCAGGTATTCACGCGGTCATTTTTCACCGATTCAGTCACTGGCTTTGGACCAAGCGTTACTATTGGCTTGGGCGCTTTGTGTCGCATATTGCACGATGGCTAACCGGAATTGAAATACATCCTGGAGCTGTTTTAGGTCGGCGTGTATTTATTGATCACGGAGCGGGTGTTGTTATTGGCGAAACCGCCGAGGTTGGCGATGATTGTACCTTGTATCACGGCGTAACTTTGGGTGGGGTTTCCTGGGAAACTGGAAAAAGACATCCTACACTTGGCCCGCGAGTTGTTGTGGGTGCCGGTGCAAAAATTCTTGGGCCGTTTACGGTTGGAGAAAACGCACGTATTGGTTCGAACTCAGTCGTGACGAAAGCCGTGCCGGACAATGTGACGGTGATCGGTATTCCAGCGCATAGCCTCGGCGAAAGAGCTGCCGATGAAAATTTCGAAGCTTATGGCCAACGTCGAGAGGTAAACGACCCGGTGGCGGTAGCGATTTTACGGTTGTGCGATCGCGTGGGTGAAATGGAAACCGTTAATCGTGCCTTGCTTGAACGCTTGAAAGACAGTGGAGTCGATGTGGAGGGTATTGAAGTTAGTGAATTCGACTCCACCTGTCTAGATATCGAAGCGATGCCTAAATCCTAGTAAATTGCGGCTTGTATCCGAAAAGTAGTTCTATTGAAAATGTCCGTTACTTTAACCGAATGCGCAGCTCAGCGCGTAAAGCAGATTCTGGCTCGAACACCGGGCAGTATAGGCTTGCGGGTTGCTGTTACCGAATCAGGATGTTCTGGTTTCTCCTATTTACTGGATACTGACGACACTTTCGGCGACAACGATCAGGTGTTCAGTAGTTTTGGGGTAGATGTGCTGGTCGACATCCAGAGCCTGGATTTAGTCAAGGGAACCGAGATTGATTACGTCAGCGAAGGGTTAAACCAGACATTCAAGTTTTCTAATCCACGTGCCACCGGTGAATGCGGCTGTGGGGAGAGTTTCGCGATTTCGGAGTAGTAGCCCGGCGTTAATTACTTTGTCATCGCTGTCAAAGTAATTAAGAATGCCCCCTGGGTTTTGGTCAGTTTTTCTGAACTGCACTCGTTAAAACGATTTCATGCATTGCCGATGCTGTCGGCTAGCAGTAGAATACCGCGCCTGTTTATCTCACGTTATATTTAATGTGGTTGAGCCTTTAGATCCTCGTAGCTTCGGAACCTAAAACACAGTTTTTGTCTATTTTAGCTATTACTGATAACTATTTTATTGGAGATGTAATCCCATGGCAGTTGAACGCACACTTTCTATCATCAAACCCGACGCAGTCGCTCAGAACGTTATTGGTGAAATTTACGACCGTTTCGAAAAAGGTGGATTGCAAGTGGTCGCCGCAAAGATGATTCATCTTACTGAAGAACTAGCTGCAGAATTTTACAGTGTCCACCGTGAACGGCCATTTTTTAACGATTTGGTCTCCTTCATGACATCCGGTCCCGTAATGGTACAAGCGCTGGAAGGCGAAAATGCCGTATCAAAGAATCGTGAGTTAATGGGGGCAACAGATCCTGCTGAAGCTGCTGCCGGTACCATTCGGGCAGATTTTGCGACAAGTATCGATGAAAATGCGGTGCATGGCTCCGACGCAGCCGACACAGCAGCCACTGAGATTGAATTCTTTTTCGGCAGTGAGGGCGTGATTTCTCGCACTCGCTAAGCACGCTCGTTAATCACACTCGTTAAGCAATATGGAATGCAAGATGATGAATATTGCTGGTGATTGGTTTTGAACACCGAAGCGGCTGCTAACCGAATCAACCTGATAGGGTTGGACAGAGCCCATATGACGCAATTCTTTGCGGGGTTGGGTCAAAAATCATTCCGTGCGTCGCAAGTGATGAAATGGATTCATCAGCGAGGAGTGTTGCAGTTTGATGATATGACTAACTTGAGTCGTAGCTTGAGAGATGAGCTTTCAGTGGTGGCTGATGTCTCGTTACCTGAGATAATTAGTGACCAAATATCGACCGACGGTACGCGCAAGTGGTTGTTGAGAATCGATAAGATGAATGCTATCGAGATGGTTTTCATTCCAGAAGATCATCGCGGCACCTTGTGCATTTCCTCGCAGGCCGGCTGCAAACTGGATTGCGCCTTTTGTGCTACGGGTAAGCAAGGGTACTCGCGAGACTTAAGCACGGCAGAAATTGTTGGGCAACTATGGTTAGCCAAGTTTTTGCTGGCCGAGCAATATCAGACTGATGATCGAATTGTCAGCAATATTGTATTTATGGGAATGGGTGAACCACTACTTAATTTTGACAATGTCATTCCGGCAATGCATATCATGCAGGATGATTTTTCATTTGGACTATCCCGCAGGCGCATTACCTTGAGTACCGCAGGAATTGTGCCCGCTATTGACCGTTTGAAAGAACAGTGTCCGGTTAGTTTAGCGGTATCACTGCATGCGCCAAACAATGAATTGCGTGATAGCATCGTACCGCTCAACAAGAAATACCCTATCCAGGTTTTGTTGGATGCGTGTCGACGATATGTTTCTGATTCACCGCGTGCCCGGGTTACGTTTGAATACGTGATGCTTCAGGAGGTAAATGATGCTCCCGAACAGGCTAAACAATTGGCGGAAATCCTGGCCGATGTGCCGGCAAAGATTAATTTGATTCCGTTTAACCCATTTAAAGGTAGTACGTTTAAACGTTCATCGAATAATCGAATTTACCGTTTTCGGGATTTTCTACACAGTCAGGGGTTGATTGCGACGATACGAAAAACACGCGGGGATGATATTGATGCGGCATGTGGCCAATTAGCTGGTATGGTTACTGATAGAACACGCCGTTCCCAGCGATATTTGAAGGGCCATTCTCAGTGAATTCGTTACCGCTGTTGAAGCTGAAAATGCGCCAGACAAGGCATGAGGAGAGTAGTTTGGTTATTCCAAATAAGCGACGAATAACGCCGTATGGCGCATTTTCAGCTTCAACCCGAAGGGCCAAGCCCTCTTTTCTCCTCAACAGCGTTATCATTCGCTTATGTAGAATAGCTACACCACACTCATTCTGCCTTCAGCTGAGAAAAAGAGTTGAGGAGAAAAGAGGGCTTGGCAGCGATTACGAATTCACTGAGAATGGCCCTTGGGTTTGGGTAAGTACTATCGGTTAGACGATTGAAAACATCGAATACTATTAAATTATTAACATTACTCTGTTCATGCGTATTTGCGACGGGTTGCGCAAGTGTTGGCAGTACTTCATCCTTAAGTGGATTGAGTGAGCAAGACAGCACCGCAAGTATTCACACAGAACTCGCGATAAATTATTTACGTTCGGGTCGTTTGGAAATTGCTCGTGATGAACTTGAAACAGCCCTGGATATTCAAAGTAATCACTCAGACGCAAATTATGTGTCAGCGTTACTCATGCTTCGATTCAATGATAACGATAGGGCAGATGGATATTTTCTTCGAGCCATTGAATCCAATTCTGAAAATGCGTCCGCTGCGCATGACTACGGTGTGTATTTATGCCAACGAGGTCAGTATAAAGAGTCGATCCAGTATTTTTCTCTAGCGGCCAATAACCCATTGTTCGAAAATAAACACCTCAGCCTTAGCCGAGCGGGTGAGTGTATTGCAGCAGAAAGCATGGAAGAGGGTGAGGCCTTTTTAAAAAGAGCCTTAGACATAAATCCGTCTATTCCTTCGGCGTTCGCAAAAATGGCGGAGATCCGGTTTTTGCAACAAAATTATTTGGGTTCACGAGCTTACGTTGAACGATACATTTCGGTTGTGTATCCTGACGCTCGAACCCTTATGCTTGGCTACGAGGTCGAGCGTGCACTAAATGACGAGGTTGTCGCAAGCCAATATCGCGAGCAGTTGTTACAGGCCTATCCAGAAAGCTCTGAAGCTGCCCGTCTACGAGTTTTACCACGTTAGCATTATGATTGAAGATACAGATACCGATGCACAACCACCGAGGTTGCTCGAACCTGAAGAGATTAAGCCCTCAGGATCTTCGGGAGCACTGCTTGCGACGGCAAGAAAGTCCAAAGGCTTGTCGGTAAATGAAGTTGCTGGCCGTTTGTGCCTTTCGGTGACACGTATTGAGGCTTTGGAAACCGATAATTACACCTTGTTACCTGAGGCGACGTTTACCCGGGGCTATCTCAAGTCCTATGCCCAGCTTGTTGATTTGGATCCAGAACTGGTTTTGTCATTTTATCCAGGCTCGGATGAATCCACTGAAACTCCACAGAAGATCGTGGTAAAAGCGGCAGCACCAATGGCGGAAAATGGAGTTAGATGGTTCGAATTATTTGGCGTGCTAATAGTGATTATCGTGATCGCGTCCATCGTTTGGTATATGTGGCAAGAGCAGCCCCCACAGAGCGCGGATGCAATATCGCGGGTGAATGCGCCAAATGAAACGGTATTGGTTGGACTGACTAGAACGGTTAATGAAGGAGTGAGTTCAAAGAGCGCTGAGGCAGACCGTAATAACAGCACGCGCAACGCGGCTCAAAATGAAGCTGAACGCGATGCAGAGATAGATCAAGTGACTGTGGTTGAGGCGGCTGTTTCGACGGAAAATACCTCCGGGAATGATGCTGTTCTGCTTGATGAAGATAGTCTGACGGTCAACTGCAAATCAGCCGTATGGATAGATATTCGAGGTGAGACAGGTGAAAAGGAACTTTACCGTACCTGTAAGGGTGGTGAGACGATTAGCTTCGCAGTAGATTTACCGGCGCCGGTGTTTATCGGAAAAATCGAGGGTCTGGAGCTACTACTGAATGATCGGCAAGTTGATTTGTCCGCACATTCCAATGGACAAAGTTACGCGCGATTCACGCTTGAATCATGGTCAAATAACGAGGCTTTGTCAGCCGGAGATCCTGCGCCGGAAGTATCAGCTCAATAGGCCGTTAATAGGGAAGGGACTGTAATGACGGGTGTTAAATCGATCAAGGGGATGAATGATTTGTTGCCGGGGCAGACGGTTGCCTGGCAAAAAATTGAAGGGGTCTTTCGCGAATTATTTGAGCTTTACAGTTATCGCGAGATTCGCACGCCGATCGTCGAGTCGACGTCGTTGTTCTCGCGTTCGATAGGTGAATCAAGCGATATTGTTTCAAAGGAAATGTATACCTTTGAGGATAGGAACGGGGATTCATTGACATTGCGACCAGAAGGTACTGCTAGCATTGCACGGGCGGGGCTACAGCATGGTCTGTTCCATAATCAGCAGCAACGGCTCTGGTATCAAGGGCCGATGTTTCGATATGAGCGACCTCAAAAAGGTCGTTTTCGACAATTCCATCAAGTAGGAATCGAGGCCTATGGGTGGAGTAGTGCCGATATTGAGGCCGAGGTGATTGCGCTATCACATGCTCTGTGGGAAAAACTAGGTATTAGCCAGCCGAAACTTGAAATTAACAGCTTGGGTAGTGAGCAAGGTCGAACCGCATACCTTAAAGCTTTGAAGCACTATTTAGAACCTCACAAAAACGATCTGGATAAAGATAGTCAAAAGCGTTTAGACCGTAATGTGCTCAGAATATTGGATAGCAAGTCGCCACAGACTCGCGAAATTCTAGATGATGCGCCGAATATTTTTGATTTTCTTGGAGAGAGTGAGCTAGCACAATTTGATGAACTTCAGAAATTACTCAATGCACTAGCCATTCCGTATAGCGTGAACTCGCGCATGGTGCGAGGTTTGGATTACTATAATAATTTGGTGTTCGAATGGGTGCATTCCGATCTTGGGGCGCAAAGTACCGTCTGTGCGGGTGGGCGCTATGACCGCCTTACTGAGCAGCTTGGAGGTAAATTTGTTGCAGCCTTTGGCTTTGCTATTGGTATCGAGCGATTACTCGATATTATTGAATCCAGCGGTCAGCTGGCCCAGTTGCCAACACCGGCCATATATTTTATTTCCGACGGTGCCGCGTGCCGCCAACAGGCCCTGGTGGCCGCTAGCCAGCTTCGTGAAGCGGATTTTTCGGTTCAGATGCATTGCGGCGAAGGTTCCCTTAAAAACCAAATAAAGCGAGCCGACAAGAGCGGAGCCCAGCTTGCGATTATTTTGGGTGAACAAGAGCAAAATGCGGGGAAAGTGTCCATCAAGCCCCTGCGCGACAAAAACGGTATTCAAAGTGTGGTCGACATAGCTCGGTTAGTGCAGTGCGTGTCGGAACGGCTTACCTAGGGGCCGCTCTCACACGCTCGTCATCGTTGCCAAGCCCTGAGAGTTTAAGCATGCTTTCTTTCCGGCTGCCAACTGGTATGATGCGCAGCCTCGAGAGCGGGTGCAGCTCGAATTACAACGTACTAAAATGCATTGATGAACAGTTTAATAACAGTTTAATAACAGTTGAATATTAGTTGAATGAGTTAAATTTATAATGGCTGACGATATTGTATTGACAGAAGAAGAACAGGCGGAGCGGCTCAAAGCCTGGTGGAAAGATAATGGCACATCAATCGTGGTTGGTGCTGCTATAGGGTTATCTGCAATCGCTGGTTATAACTATTGGCAAGATCAGCGGAACCAGGCGATGGAGCAAGCTTCCTCTGGGTATATGCGACTGCTCGAAGCGATTAGAATTCCTGATAGCGCAAAATCTCGCGAGCTAAGCGCTTCCATTCTTAATGAGTATGGCGAGACCGTATATGGTGCCAAGGCCGCGCTTATTCAGGCAAAGCTGCAGGCCGATAGTGGTGAACTGGACGAGGCATTGGAGAGTTTGATATTAGCGAAAGAGATCGCAAATGAGCCAGGCTTGGTGCATGTCGCTAACCTTCGAATGATTCGAATCTATCTCGAGCAGGGTGAATTTCAGCAGGCGCAAGCAACGGTGGTTGTTGCTGCAAACGCGAGGACAGGATTTGAATCACAATATAGAGAGTTAGAAGGCGAAATTGCTTTTGCTCAAGGTGATATAAGCATGGCGCGGCAAAAATATATCGAAGCACTCGCGTCACTTGGCTCCGATCCTGCGTATGCTGGTGTCTTACAGTTGAAGATAGAGGGGCTGGGTAGTATTGGTATCACCGAGAGTGATAGCGAACGGAACACAGAATAGTGAACGGCAACAGCAACGCTGGTATGACTGGAATGTATAGACTACAAGTTTTTGCTTTGGGCGCATTGTTGCTGGTCGGATGCAGTTCAAAAAAGGAATCCTTGATACCAGAGCTTGAGCCAGCCGAACGACCAAGGTTTGAGAAAACTCAATCGGTAGAAAGGAACTGGTCAATTAGTTTGGGCGCTGGTTTTGATAGTGCTCATGTAGGTCTTACACCGCGTTTGGTGGGCGATGCTATTTTTGCGGCCTCGTCAGAGGGTCGTGTAGTCGCGGTTGAAGCTGCCACAGGCGATAGGCGATGGACGGTTAATTTAAGAGAGCCCATTTCGGGTGGCGTTGGTGAAGGCATAGGTATGGTTTTTGTAGGCACCTTTGATGGCGATTTATATGCCCTGGATACGGGTTCCGGCGAAACTCGCTGGAAAGTTCCCCTCAGTAGTGTCATTTCTGCGCCGCCGATGGCCGCAGACGGTCGCGTTATAGTGAGAACCGCTGACGGTCGATTGACCGGATTAAACGTCGATAATGGGGAGCAGGTATGGAATATAACGCGGGAAGTGCCGCCTCTGTCTCTGTTAGGTGATGCAGAGCCATTGATTGAGGGCGGCGTGGCTCTGGTTGGTTTTCCAAATGGTAAATTGCTAGCGGTTGAGTTGGAACAAGGGCGAGCATTGTGGGAGATCCCTGTCGCTTATCCGCGCGGCCGCAATGAATTAGAGCGATTGGTGGATGTTGATGCGACGCCAAGTCTGGTGGGTGGTGTTCTGTATACAGCTTCATTCCAAGGTGCCATTATTGCGCTTAGCATCGAGCAACAAACTGCGATTTGGAATTCCAGTATCGCTACCCGTCATGCGTTCGCGTATGATGCAGAGCTGCTATATGTGGTAGATCGTGATAGTCAAGTCGTTGCTCTTGACTTGACTACTGGAGAGACAGTTTGGTCGAATGACAAGTTACTCTATCGCGAATTAAGTGCTCCAGCATTACTTGGCGGCTATTTAATTGTCACCGATTTTGACGGATTGGTTTATCTATTAGACCGGCGTAGTGGCGAATTTATCGGTGAATATAATGTGGGTGGTGAAGGCCTGGTATCACAGCCTTTGATTCGACTCGATCAAGCCTACTTGCTAAACACAAACGGTGAATTGCGCTCAATTTCTATATCACGGCGATAATCGCAAACCTGTATTGAGGTGGAGTCCGATAGTCGGGCAAACACTGATTCTGCAAAAATATTATGCGATATTTTGTGGGCAGCTGTACGGAATCCTTGCTTATATTCTAATTCTGCTATTTTAATTCCAAGTAGTTTACTGAGATAGTGTATTAGGCCCATCCAAGGCCCGCCAAAGCATGGCTATGAATGAAGAAATAAACATAGACGAGGATCTTGGTCGACCGCTGATAACCATCGTGGGTCGGCCTAACGTTGGGAAGTCCACGCTATATAATCGTTTGACTCGAAGTCGCGATGCGATTGTGGACGATCAGCCCGGTGTGACGCGTGATCGAATGATCGGCGAGGGGCGAATTGGCCCCAGACCTTATTGGATTGTCGATACCGGTGGTATTGAAGTACAAGGCACCGAAATACACGATCTCATGCGTCGTCAGGTTGAATACGCGATTGATGAGAGCGATGTTGTGCTGTTCATTGTTGACGGTCGAGATGGCCTTTCAACAACTGACAGAGAGATTGCAGGCCGTCTGCGACGAGAAGACCGCGTGCCCGTGTATCTGTTATTGAACAAGGCAGAGGGTTTGGATAAAAATCTGCTGCGTAGCGAGTTTTATGAATTGGGTCTGGGTGAACCTAAACCGGTGTCGTCAAAGAATGGCGATGGTGTTCGACAACTGATGAATCAAGTGCTCGAAACGGTTGATACGAGCACCGATTTCAATTTACCGTCCGATGTTCCCAGAATAGCCGTGGTAGGCCGCCCAAATGTCGGAAAATCAACTCTGATAAATCGTTTAACGGGTGAAGACCGCGTTCTTGTATACGATTCGCCTGGAACCACACGCGATAGTATCTATGTACCATTTGAATCTCAAGGAGAGCAGTACGTACTCATTGATACCGCTGGAATGCGCAAGAAAAACCGCATTGATGATCGTTTAGAACACTTTTCGGTGATTAAAACAGTGCAAGCCATCGAACATGCACATGTTGTGCTTATGGTGATGGATGCTCAAGCGGGAATTGCTGAGCAAGACCTGCGTTTACTCAACCTGGTATTGGAAAGAGGTCGCTCGACTGTTTTACTGCTGAATAAGTGGGATAATCTTAGCGCTTACGAAAAAAAGCGGCTCGACGATGTGTTTGATCAAAAATTTAGATTCCTGGGGAATTTTGAGGAAATGTCTATTTCAGCCCTGCATGGCACGGGTGTTGGAAAAATTTTACCCATGGTTCGAAAAGTTTATGATTCAGCACTTGCAAATCTAGGTACTGGACGTTTGAATCGAGTGCTGGCCGCCGCAGTAGAACGTCAGGAACCACCGATGGTAGGTCTCCGCCGAATCAAAATTAAATATGGCCATCAGGGTGGTAAAAATCCACCGCACGTGATTTTGCATGGCAATCAGTTGGATAAACTACCGCAAACCTATAAACGTTATCTGGCAAGCTGTATCGAAGATGGCTTTGACATGGTGGGGACGCGTGTAAGACTGACCTTTAAAAACAGCGTTAATCCATATAAGACTAAACCCTGGAAAAATAAGAGCGGCGATAAAACAAGATAAGCAGCGTTGCAGGCAGCATTATGATACTTTCACGCAACAGTGCCCTGGTGTTGTGAGCAATGATAGCTGGCTCGAAAAATTGGTTACGGTGCAGGTTTAAAAATAACGGCTTGTCACTAATTTGGGAATCCATGTTCCAGGGCCAACCGATAATTAATCCTGCTGGCTCACTTAGATCCATGCTTAACCAATCGATTATTATGTGGCTAATGATTCCACAAAAGCACAAGCAAGTAATAACCAGATATTGTCGGTTGTTGTTGAGCTTAAGCCAAACGAAAAGGATCGTTGGCAACACTAATGAAAAGGTGACCGAGTGCATGACTGTTCGGTGCGCTATTCCCGGTATCAGCAAGTCGAGATCTGGCAGACAAGCAGCAAACAAAGCGGTTGCTAACGCGGTCAAGCTTCGAATATGCCTGGGAAAGCACAGTGCAAGAATGCTCAGTCCAGCCAATGAGTGGGCCACCGGTGATGCCATGATCAGTGTAACCGTTCAGAAAAAACACCATACTAGCTTTTTTCCGTTCGCGGGTAAAAAGATCTGCGTCTATTTGTAATGTTATTCAGTTGCCGGTGGTAATTTTCGAATCGTGAAAATATTATTTCTGGCACCGCAGCCCTTTTATATAGAACGGGGTACACCGATAGCAATCGATTTGCTACTCGCAGAGTTGAGCGCTCAAGGACATGAGGTTCATCTACTCACTTTTCCCGATGGAACAGACAGGCATTATGAAGGTTTAACTATTCAGCGGATTGGTCAGCGGGTTCGAAATTCCGGGGCATATGATGGCAGCGGCGGTAAGCCTGCAAGCAGGCGACCCATTGGCCCAGGATTTTCTTTAGCCAAGGTGTGGCTCGATATCCGCATGTTTTTCGCGGCATGGAGGCAACTTTCAACCGGCGACTTTGATTTGGTTCACGCGGTAGAAGAAGCCGGTTTTATTGCCTGGTTACTGAAAAAGCGATTTGGCACACCGTTTATCTACGATATGGATTCATTGTTGTCGGAACAAGTTTGTGCGGCCTTGCCCTGGTTGAGACCTTTGAAAGGGCTTATGCGATGGCTGGAGTCCAAAGTTGTTCGTGAGGCTTGTGCAGTAGCGCCAATGTGTGACGAAATTGCATTTTTTGCGCGCGCACATCGAAACCGCGGCATTCACTTAATCAAGGATGTTGCCTTGTTTGACGAGCTATCCAACACACCAACTGAGGATTTGCGTACCCGTCTCGAGGTGCCGGGAATGATGATTCTTTATGTTGGTAATCTGGAGAATTACCAAGGAATCGATTTATTGTTGGAGGCCTGCCAACAAGCTTTTGCAAGCAATACTGATGCGACTCTGGTTTTAATAGGAGGAAGCGAAGGGCATATCGAAAAGTATCGAAATAGAGTGGAGGCGCTGGGTATTTCAGCGCGGGTTCGATTCGCCGGGCCTCGCCCGGTTGAGCATCTCGCCGAGTATCTATGTCAGGCAGACGTATTGGTTTCAGCGCGCTCGCAGGGCACCAATACGCCGATGAAAATTTATTCTTATTTGTATTCCGGTGTTGTCACGGTGGCCACCAGGCTGCCAACCCATACACAAGTTTTGAACGATGCCAATGCCATGCTTGCCGATGCCAATGCCGACAGCTTTAGTGACGCCCTATTGTGTATGTTGGATGACAAGGAGAGACGTTTACGCCTGGGGCGAGCTGCTCACGAAACTGCAAAACAATCGCACAGTCGAGATAGCTTTAAACAGGCGGTCGAGGAATTGTATGCGGGGGTAAGCAACTTTCTGGGTGTATCGAATACGATTGGCAATGAGATTACGGTGCAGCGCAGTCAAATTGTAATTGCGGGTGGCGGGATTACCGGTTCCAGTATAGCGCTGCGGGCTGCGGGTCTTGGTTACTCAGTGACTCTGTTGGAGAAGAATGATTTTGGGGGTGGTGCGTCAGCAAATAATTTGCGTACCATACATGGCGGCTTGAGGTATCTACAGCACGGTGATATTCGGCGTTCACGTATGTCTGCACGTTGTCAAAACGAATGGATTGCAAATTATCCACACTTGGTAGAACCCCTCAAGTTTATACTTCCTTGCGGGCCCGGTTTGTTTAGATCTGAGCCGGTGTATCGTTTTGGGTTGTGGCTGTATCACACGGTTATTCGATGGGGTCTAGGTTGGCCCTGGAAACCGGCAGACAAAGCTGATAGTTATGGTGCTTCTTATGGCACGACAGTAATCGATGAACAAGATACGCCAGGCGCATTAGCGGGCGAAGTTGCGTTTTGGCAGGAGCTACAAGTCCAGCACCCGGAACGAGGTGTTCTCGCACAAGTCTTGAGCGCAAGAAAGCTGGGGGCTAATTGTTTAAATTATCAGCAAGTCACCGATGTCCAGCGTATAAGCAAGCGTAAATTTCTCGTACAGTCGGTGGATCAATTAAATCAACAAGCCTGGGCGATTCAATGTGACTGGTTTATCGATGCGACGGGTGCGGGTTTTGACTTGCCTGGGTTACCCGATGAATTGCCCAAAGAATTATCCGTTCGGCATGCTGATGTCAATTGGGTTAAGGGCGTAAATCTCGTTTTTGATAGTGCACCTCAACACGCCTGTGCATGGGGAATAGACTCTGCTAACAATCGTCGCAAGTTATTTATTTGTCCCTGGCAAGACCGTTTGGTCGCTGGCACCTGGTATTTTGAGCATACGCTTAGCGACGGCCCATTATTGCTTGATGAGGACGAGCTGCAACTGTGCATGAAAGATCTGTCCAGCAGCCGTCAACCCGGATTTTCGCAAGATAGCCTGGCGCATATTGAACTTGGATTATTGCCCGTTCGCTCGGGTTCCGGGGAGCTGGAGAATCGTCTTTTGAGTCATCCGATAATTGATGTGTCACTCGATGCTCCAGGCTTGATTCGAGTCGTGGCAGTCAAATATACGACGGCTGAAGATGTAGCAGAGCAAGTGATTAAGTTGGTCAAATCGACAACGCCAGAAAGACAAGCGCGTATCGGCCAGGCGCGATACGGTAGCGAATTTGAAGACGTCTCAATAGCGGGTGTCAGCCGTTATCGTGAAGATCTGGTTTCCATGTTCAGCCAAGGCACCGAGTTAGACGATATTGATCGTTTGGTCAGCCGGTATGGCTCGAGTGCAAGCACAATTTTGGAACGCCAGGTCGAACAGCCCGATAAGTCACAATGCATACCCAACACCCGGGTATCATTGGCTGAAGTTGATTTTGTGCTCGAACACGAATTAGTCAGAAAATTATCAGACCTGGTCATACGCCGCACCGATATCGGCGCAGCACGCCGACCTGATAATGACTCTCTTGAGTATTTAATGGACTATCTGGTTCAAAATCATCAATGGGACGATGGCGATAGAGAAGCGCAGATAGCGGATGTCTATGATTGGTACAGACGGGTAAACACATGAAATCTTCAGCTAAATACGGGCTTAAGCTATTGTTTAGTTTGCTGATATTTGGTTTAGCGCTGAGTCAGGTAGATTGGATGCAGGTTCGTGGCACTTTGCTGGCAGCATCGGGTGTGTGGTTAGCATTGCATGTTGGCAGCCTGGTTTTGGAGCGCATGGTATTTACCTGGAAATGGCTAATATTAATTCATGTTTTTGACCGCTCTATAGGGTTTGCCCGCTTACTGGCGAATACGCTAATCGGAAAACTATGGGGTACATTTTTGCCTTCCAGTTTAGGGGTTGACGTTGTTCGTGCTTATTATTTGAACCGTGATGTAAATAATCCAGGCCAGGTTACGGCATCGGTTCTCTGCGATAAGTTACTTGCCTTAGTCGCCCTCATTTTGATGGCTCTATTGGGGTTATGGCAATGCCCGCCAGAATTACAGCACGCAGCGTTTCGCGTGGCGCTTATAGGCGGTGCAGGGCTTGTGGTGTTGCTGGTGTATGCATGTGTCAATAAGCTTGCTGCCCATTGGGGAAGCAAGCTGTTGGCAAACATTGGTTTGACGTTTATTAGTCAATTTGTCCAGCGCGTAAGCGCGGCTATGCAAACCTATCGTGGTGTGCCGACGGTCTTGCTTTGGTCTTTTCTGGGCTCATGCGCTCTGCAATTAGTCCGTGTTTTATCGGTCTGGTTCATGGCAATTGCTTTGGGTCTAGAGCTGCCATTTTCGTTTCTATTGTTGGTGGTGCCGCTATCGATGATATTGATTATGTTGCCCTTGTCTATCGGTGGAATTGGTTTGCGCGAAGGCATTTTTGTCGGAATGTTTTCTTTAGTGGGGCTTGCCCCCAGCGATGGGTTTGCGTTGGGCTTGGCGACCACCTTGACTGATCTTCTATTATCGCTGGCCGGTGGTATTGTTTACCTGCGCGTGACACGCGATTCGACCGCCCAATAGCTATTATTCCTGTGATGACTCCTGCGATGCCCTCAAAACGACAATTTAGCGCCAACGATGTAAGCCTTGCGGTGATGAACTACAATGGTGAAGATAAGCTTACCGGCTTATTTCAGTCCATTGCAAAATTAGTGAACCCGGTGGGCGAAGTCTTGATGATAGACGATGGCTCACGGGATGACAGTGTCGGGCTTGTGTGCAAGGGCTGGCCAGCAACGCGGGTTATTGAGTTGGGGGTCAACAGCGGAGGTGTGCTCAACAAGGTTCGAAACAGGGCGTTTAGTGAAGCCACCAGGTCACTCGTTTTTATTGTCGATAATGATGTTGAGTTGAAACCCAATTGTGTTGAGGAACTTATCGCCGTATTTAATCAGTATCCAGAAGCCGCTGCGTGCCTCACTCGTGCGGTACATTGGGATGACCAAACGAGCATCTATCAAGATGGTCAAATACTGCATTATGTGGGCGCTTCTCCGAACACAAATCGTGACGCCCACATCGATGAAGTTGACGATGAACCGCGAGTCAGCATTGGCTGGGGCGTTCAAATGATCGATAAACAGCGTGCTGCAGAAGTTTCTTTTTTTAACGAGGCGTATATCTTAGGCTGGGGCGATGACGGCGAAATAAACCATAAACTGAATCTTTACGGCTATAAGTGCTATCAAGTGCCCAAAGCGGTGGTTGTTCACAAGCGTTTCGAAAGCTCCAAGCGTTATCTGGCCGCAGTACAGAACCGATTGCGTTTTATCGCAGAGATGTATCGCCTGCGCACCATAGTGTTGGCACTACCAGCGTTAATTGCGTACGAGGCATCATTAGTCGCTTTCTTGGTGATGAAAGGTGGTATGTCGGACTACTGGACGGGTTGGAAAGTGTTTTTTCGGGATTTTAGCGATATACGCCGGGTTCGCCGTGAGATACAAGCTTACCGAAAATTACCCGATAACCAGGTGATGGCTTCGGGAGATATTTTTGTCTACTCTGATTACGTTAATAACAAGATCTTGATGACCGGTTACAAAGCGCTTAACTGTTTTTTAAATATCTATTGGCGGATCATTAGAAAGTTCGTATGAACGATTTCTAACGGGAAAACATCTCGCTCATAAAATGCCTGTACAATACCGGTAAAACACCAGTGCAATACCAACACACCGCCAGTACAACGCCCAATCAAGCGAACAACAGATAACAGAAATAAAAAGTGAAAGAGTACCAAACACAAGGCACTACTCGCTTACAGGGCGCGTTGACGGACGAATCTACGTCGTCGGTGAGCAAATATCAGGATATCAACGTCGGAAACCGGCGGAAGGGTAGCTTGATCGCGTACGAGCTCTACACCATGTTCCTTATGCCCTTGCCCGGTGCTATCGGCTATTTACTGCGAAAAATGTGCCTTAAACGGCTTCTGGGTGCCTGTGGTAGCGGTTTGATCATGGGCCGTGGTGTGACGATTAGGCACCCGGCCAAAATTCGTCTTGGCAGCAATGTGGCGGTCGATGATTATGCGGTACTGGATGCAAAGGGAGAATCCAATAGCGGCATCAGTTTGGGCGACAATGTGATGCTTGGGCGAAATACCGTTCTAAGCTGTAAAGACGGCGACATTATTATCGGTAACAATAGCAATGTTGCGCAGTCTTGTTTTATACAGTCGGCCAGTAAAGTGACCGTTGGTGAAAAAGTGCTGTTCGGAGCGTACTGCTATCTGATTGGTGGTGGTGACCATAAAAGTGAATCAACCGAACTCCCGATTATGGATCAAGGGCAAACAATTAAAGGAATAAACATAGGCAATAACAGTTGGTTAGGAGCTTCTATTAATGTGTTGGACGGTGTCAATATTGGGCGAGATTCGATCGTCGGCAGTGGTTCTGTTGTCACTCGCGACGTGGAAGAATACACCGTTGTTGTCGGGGTGCCGGCGCAGAAAAAAAAGGACAGAAGAAAAAAGACAGGCCCATGAGCGTTGAAGCATTTTATCAAGCAGCCGAGCCTAATGAATACCAGCAGAGCTTGCTCGGTTTGTATAACAAGTCGATCCTCAAGCAAGCCAAGTTTGCCGCGATAAACAAATATTTAGCGTCGACCGAAACCTGTCGATGTTTGGATGTTGGTGCAGACAACGGGGTGTTAAGTTATTTATTGCGCAAAAAGGGTGGTGACTGGAGCAGTGCTGATCTGGAGCCTTCGGTCGTTGCGAGCATCCAACAAATGGTCGGAAATCAGGTCGAATTATTCGATGGCGGGCGCACACAATACGCCGATCAGACTTTTGATATTGTGGTAATTATTGATTTTTTAGAGCACATCGAAGATGACCGCGCTTTTTTAGCCGAGTTAAACCGAATTATGAAGCCAGGCGGGCAATTGATCATTAATGTGCCGCATTTCCGCAAGAACTCGTGGATCAGAAAATTAAGGCTCGCCTGCGGCCTTAGCGATGAAAAGCATGGGCATGTCAGGCCTGGATATAACTTGCTATCGTTACAGGGAGTCTGTAACGATTATTTTGAGATTACAGCGAGCCATACCTATTCGAAGTTTTTTGTTGAGCTCTATGATGTATTCATTAGCTTGTTGTTTGAACGAATGGCTAAAGGGGGTGGCGGTCAGAGTAATGAAACTAACAACGAAACCAGCAAGGGCGTCGTGGTAACCGGAGATGACCTCAACAAACACCGAAAGAAGTTTAAATTGTTTAGCGTGATCTATCCTTTTGTATGGTCACTGGCGCAATTCGACAAACTACTGTTCTGGACCCAGGGACACAGCTTGATCGTAATGGCGCGTAAACCAGTTTAGAACAATACACAAATCATGAAGATTGCGATTACCGGCGCGACCGGGTTTTTAGGTTCAAACCTAAGCCGGGCCCTCCAGCAAGCCGGGCATACAATTCACGCTTTAGTGCGCGATGAAGCAAAAATGAAA
>JABJKL010000225.1 GCA_018660405.1 Pseudomonadota bacterium
ATATCCAACAAATGACCGAAACTCTTCTGTGGCTATATCGGCAAACAGACAGCCCGCTTGTTATGGATACGGTTGATCTCGATGAGGTCCTCGAATCAATCATTACTGAAAATAATTATCTCCTGGCAAAGCGATCCGTTGAACTGACCATCAACAGTCAACATCCAAAAATCAGCGTGCCCACTGTTGCGTTGAGAATCGTGATATCCAATCTTGTTCGCAACGCCATGCAATACACGGTTGATGGCCACATCACAATCTCATTGACCGACAAGGATATCGTAGTCGAAAACGCCAATCGTGTTGCCGACGACCACGAACCTGCCGCATCAAACGGCAGCTATGGATTTGGTCTGGGGCTTGATCTGGCTGATCGAATTTGCCGTCGCCTGGGATGGTTTCTCGAAATCAAAACATTTAGCCACGGGTACCATGTGCGGGTCTCGCTAGAAAATATCAAATAGTCACCTAACGTTTACCTTTCATTTTGTAGGCTGCGATCGCTCCCTTCGAGGAGTGTTCAGCTGGCCTCTATCCGTTTCACATAGCTGTGCGCCGATGACAATATCCAGTCTCCGTGGAACCTGATTTTATGAATGGACCTAAACGAAAAATCCTGCTTGTTTCTATCCTTGGGATTCTGGTGTGCACCGTGATCGTGCTGACCGGACCACAACCCCTTGAAGCAGAAACCGCCAATAAGAAACCGAGCGTGGCTATCAGCCCGATCAAAAGAGCATCCGTAGCAAGGGAATATACAGCCTACGGTATATTGAGGCCGAGACAGATCTTGTCACTGGCTAGCCAGGTTGATGGCGAAGTTAAATGGGTTAACCAGAAGCTGTCGGCCGGCCACCAGGTTGAAAAGGGTGAAGATCTGTTCCATATAGACTCTCGTGATTTCGTTTTCGCCGTTGACCGCGAAAGGGCAAGTTACGCCCTGGCTTTATACGATATAGAACTGGAGCAAGGCCGTTCAGACGTTGCCCGATTGGAGTGGAATGCATTAATAAAAAAGGAAAACGGCGAACAACTTAGTGCCAGTCGACTGCGACTTCGGGAACCGCAACAGGGGCAATCACAAGCTCAACTGGACATAGCAGAAGCAGAACTTGAAACGGCCAAGCTGACCTTGTCCCGAACCAAAGTCAAGTCTCCCTGGCCAGCTTCGGTGATAGAGGCTAACGCAGTGGTAGGCCAGATATTGAAAAAAGGTGAGAGTATCGCAACCCTTTTTCCGATTGATTTTGCATGGGTTGAGGTACAAGTCCCGCCGCAGTTATTATTGCAATTTAACGCGGGAATTCAGTCGATTGAATTGCGCCCGTCCTACAACCTCGATGCAATACCAATACAGGGCAAGCTGGATGGCATTGTACCCAATCTTAGTGAACAGAACCGCTTAGTAACAATACGTGTTCGTGTTGAGCGACCGCTTACCCAACCCGGGTGGGTATTTGGTATGCACCTGCAGGCACGTCTTATTGCGATCGAAAAGCGCGACGTCACTTATATCCCTCACGAGATGGTCATTGCGGGCAATTTAGTTTGGGTTTATCGAAATGGACATGCTATTCGTCATCAGGTTTTCCCCATTGGGCGCTCTAACGAATTCATACAGGTCGAAAACAATTTCCAAGCCGAGGACCGACTGATTATAAAAAGGCCGATCGGCTTGTTCGCGAATTCTGAAGTGGAAGCGAGCGAAGTTTAGTAATGGACAATCAGCGCTCTAACATTTCTCTTTGGTTTTTACACAATCCGACAGCTGCAAACCTTCTCATGTGGGTTTTCGTGATCGGCGGATTAATAGCCATTTTTACCATGCGACAAGAAGTGTTTCCCAACATGGTATTGGACACTATCGTAATTCAAGCGGAGTATCGCGGTGCGACGGCCACAGAGGTGGAAGAGCAAGTGGTTCGCCCAATGGAGCAAAGCATCGACACACTGCGAGATATTCGTACCGTAGTGAGTGAGGTGTATTCAGGTGGCGCCGAAATCTACGTCATGCTGGATGACGTCGTCGACACGCAAAGAGCGCTGCAAGAAATCCGCAACTCACTCGAGGGACTCAACACATTACCTGCAGACCTGGACCCGCCAAAAATTACTCAACTTCGCGATACCGGTGCTGCGTTAGATATCGGCTTTTATGGTTTTACTTCTCAGGCAGATCTTCACGCCTTCGCCATTAAGGCTCGCGAACGACTACTGCAATTACCTCTTGTAGGACAGGTGGAAGTGTCTGGCGCTGGAGAGCCAGAGATCTCGATCTGGGTAACGCCTGAGCGTACACGGTTATTAGGCTTGTCTCTTACCGGAATCGCCAACCGGATTCGCGCGTCCTCCTTTGAATTGTCCGGCGGTGAAATTCGTAGTGTGACAGGCAATTTTGGTTTATCCACAGGCAATGAGCGCCGCTACAGTGATGATTATGCAGGCATTGCACTTGCCGAGTCGGCATCGGGCGAACCCCTTACCCTGTCTCAGGTTGCCCGTATCGAAGAGGGGTTTCGACCGCTGGGCGCTAAGTACTTTATGGACGGCACGATGGGCGTATTGATGTCAGTGTATTCGATAGGCTCGGTTTCTCCCACGAAAGTCTCCGAAAGCGTACGATTATTGTTGGACGATATCAGCGCCGAAATGCCACCCAACGGCGGAACTGTTATTTTGGATGATGATGCAAAAAGCTATGCTGATCGAGTCGGGGTACTGGCAGAGAGTGCGACTATTGGGCTCATACTCGTATTGCTGCTTTTGTTTTTTGTCTTAGAGGCACGTATTGCGTTGTGGGTAGCGGCTGGACTTCCTCTTGCGCTCCTTGGTGGCGTAGCTTTATTCGCGCTGACACCCTATACCATCAACTTTGTTTCGATCTTTGCCTTTGTCATTGTGATCGGCGTTGTGGTCGATGACGCCATGGTCATTGGAGAATCGATATATGCAGGCATTCAACAAGGAAA
>JABJKL010000229.1 GCA_018660405.1 Pseudomonadota bacterium
ATGGTGCCATTGATTGGCGGTGATGCTTTCCAGGAGGTCGATGCGGTGGGAGTTACCCGGCCGATAGTTAAGCATAATTTCTTGATTAAGAATGTCGAAGATATTGCCTTGACGATGAAAAAGGCCTTTCATTTGGCAACCACGGGTCGGCCCGGTCCGGTCGTTGTGGATGTACCCAAAGATATAACTGCTCAAATTACTGAATACGTTTGGCCCGATAAGCTCGACATCCGGTCTTATCCAGCAGTACCTGATGCCGATCCTGAACAGGTTAAAAAAGCGGTGGATGCGCTATTGAGAGCACGCCGACCGGTGATTTACAGCGGCGGTGGCGTATTGTTATCGAATGCTGAAGATGAACTGATCAAATTGGTGCGCCTGCTTGGATACCCGTGCACCAACACACTCATGGGATTGGGTGCTTATCCTCATGATGATCCCTTGTTTATAGGCATGTTGGGCATGCACGGTACTTACGAATCGAATATGGCGATGCACGATGCTGATTTGATTTTATCGGTGGGTGCACGTTTTGATGATCGAATAACGGGTGAGACGAGTACCTTTGCACCTAATGCAACCATCGTTCATATAGATATTGACCCAGCGCAAATCGGTAAAAATATAACCACACAGATTCCCTTGGTGGGCGATGCCAAGCAGGTTTTGCAAGCCATACTGGCCGGTATTCGTAAAACCAAGGCCAAGCCTGAAAAGACCGCGATCAAGCAATGGTGGAAAATAATTGATGGTTGGCGGGCGAAGAACAGTTATGCCTATGACAACAGCAGCACAGATATTATTAAACCGCAGTACGTGGTTCAGAAATTGCACCAGGTGACCGGCGGAGAAGCTTTTGTAACGTCTGACGTTGGGCAGCATCAAATGTTTGCAGCGCAGTTTTACGGTTTTAACAAAACTCGCCGTTGGATCAACTCGGGTGGATTGGGCACCATGGGGTTTGGGTTGCCAGCAGCGATGGGCGTTAAGGTCGCACACCCTGATGCGGATGTTGCCTGTGTTACTGGTGAAGGCAGTATTGTTATGTGCATTCAGGAGCTATCGACCTGCAAACAACATGATTTACCGATTAAGATTATCAACCTGAATAATCGTTATCTTGGAATGGTGCGACAGTGGCAAGAGTTTTTCTACGACAGCCGCTATTCTCATTCTTATATGGACTCTCTACCCGATTTTACCAAGTTGGCCGAGGCCTATGGCCATGTCGGTATGCAAATTACCAAGCCATCCGATGTCGAAGGCGCACTAAAAGAGGCCTTCGCGATGACTGATCGTCTGGTGTTCATGGATTTTATTACTGATCAAAAAGAGAATGTCTACCCTATGATTGCTGCCGGTAAGCCCCATAATGAAATGCATCTGCGTCCTGAATCTGAGTTGGGTAACCCTGATTTGGAAAACTCTGATCTGATAAGTAAGGGATCGGCGAGTTAGTGATGCGGCATATCATTTCTGTTTTGCTTGAGAATGAGGCTGGTGCTTTATCTCGCGTGTCAGGCCTTTTTTCCGCGCGAGGTTATAACATTGAATCGCTAACGGTTGCGCCAACCGATGACGCCACACTTTCTCGTATGACCATTGTTACCAGCGGCAGCGATAAGGTTGTGGATCAGATCGTAAAGCAGCTGAATAAACTAATCGATGTCGTGAAACTGGCCGACTTAACCGAGGGCGCTCACATTGAGCGAGAACTCATGTTGGTCAAGGTTTCTGCCGTTGGTGCTCAGCGTGAAGAAATAAAACGCTTAGTGGATATATTTCGTGGGCGCATTTTAGACGTAACCGAAACCACCTACATTGTGGAATTAACCGGCACTAGCCAAAAGTTAGATGCCTTGCTATCGGCTCTGGAATTAACCGACATCATAGAAGTCGTCCGCTCAGGGCCAACTGGAATCGCGCGTGGTGCCGGCTGTCTCTCTTTGTGAGAGGTAGGAAGAGAGTTTTACCAGGTGTAATAGAGAAGTCCGATTCACTTTGTTGAATCTACCAAATGAAATACAGAGGAAAATACTAGATGAAAGTTTTATATGATCAAGACGCTGATTTATCAATTATTCGGGGCCTAAAAGTGGCCATTATTGGCTATGGTTCCCAGGGCCATGCGCATGCCAATAACCTTAAAGACAGCGGGGTTGATGTGGTTGTGGGGCTTCGCGCTGACTCGGAAAGTTGGCAGAAGGCCAAAAATGTGGGTTTGGCGGTTGCTGAAGTATCGGATGCTGTTAGTCAGGCCGATTTAATAATGATGCTTGTGCCCGATGAGCAGCAAGCTAAAATTTATGATGCACAAATCGCGGATCATCTGAAAGAAGGCGCCACGCTGGCATTTGCCCACGGGTTTAGCATTCATTTTGGTTTTATCAAACCACGTGCTGATTTGGACGTGGTTATGATTGCCCCAAAAGGGCCTGGCCATTTGGTTCGTTCCACTTATATAAATGGTGGTGGTGTTCCGACGCTAATCGCTGTTTCTCAGGATGCTTCTGGATCCGCTACCGCCAAGGCGCTGTCTTACGCTTCAGCTAATGGTGGTGGTCGGGCAGGCGTGATCGAAACCACTTTTAGAGAAGAGGCGGAAACCGATCTATTTGGTGAGCAAGCCGTATTATGTGGTGGCGCAACAGCGCTGGTCATGGCCGGTTTCGAAACTTTGGTTGAAGCTGGTTACGCCCCGGAGATGGCCTATTTCGAATGCCTGCATGAACTAAAGTTGATTGTCGATTTACTGTACGAGGGCGGTATTCAGAATATGCGATACTCGATCTCTAATACTGCTGAATACGGTGATGTGAGCCGTGGTCCACGTATTGTTACCCCTGAAACCAAGGTCGAAATGAAAAAAATACTGGCAGAAATTCAGAGCGGTCAGTTCGCCAAAGAATGGATGGCAGAAAACGCCAATAACTGTGAGAACTTTAATAAGTTACGCAAGCGCGATGCCGATCACCAAATTGAACAAGTCGGCGCTCAGTTGCGTGCCATGATGCCTTGGATCAATGAGGGTCGATTGGTTGACAAGTCTGTTAATTAGAACTTAGTCGATATGATATGGATAATGTACCGGGGTCTTCGTACAAAGTTTTCTTTTGTGTGAAGGTCTCATAACGACGGATTGACAGGTTACGATGCTATCCAAAGTGATCGATAATCAACCGATCATTGCTCGCGAGGGATGGCCTTTCCTCGCGATTTCGGTTGTTTTGGCAAGTTTGGCCAGTGCTTACGGGCCGGTCTGGCTGATGGGTTTACTTTGGCTCATCGTATTATTTGTGCTGCAGTTTTTTCGTGACCCGGTTCGCAGCATTCCAGTAGGGGAAGGTTTGGTGGTGGCGCCTGCTGATGGACGTGTGATCTGGACCGGCATTGCCCGCGATCCGTTTTTGAAGCGCGACGCGCTGAAAGTTAGTATTTTCATGAATGTGTTTAATGTGCATTCAAATCGCAGTCCGGTAAATGGCACAATCGTAGACATTCGGTATAGCGCTGGTAAATTTTTCAACGCGGATTTGGATAAAGCGTCTGAGCAGAACGAACGGAACGCCTTGCATATTATATCTTCGGCTGGTGATGATGTTACGTGTGTCCAGGTTGCTGGGCTAATTGCGCGCCGAATTCTATGTTACGTGAAAAAAGGTGACTCGCTCGTAGCGGGGCAGCGTTTTGGGTTTATTCGCTTTGGTTCGCGTGTGGATATCTACTTGCCAGAATCGGCAAAACTTGAAGTTGAACTTGGCAATAAGACGGTCGGTGGTGAGTCTGTTATTGCAACCCTGAAAGTAAACTAGTTTAGGACGCTACACTTGGAGTCAGTTAAAATGTCTGGATCTACAGGTGGTTGAAAATATGGTAATTTTTGAATGAGTAATCCAAAAGTATTGAAAGCAGTGCCACAACGTAAACCGGGTGGTGCAATTTATATATTGCCTAATTTGTTTACTACTGCCAGTTTGTTTGCCGGGTTTTACGCGATAATGAGTTCGCGTTCTGGTCAGTTTGAAGCTGCGTGCATTGCTCTTTTGGCCGCAATGGTTATGGATACGCTGGACGGACGAATTGCGCGCATGACGAATACTACCAGCGACTTTGGTTCAGAGTACGATAGCCTGGCGGATATGGTGTCATTTGGTGTTACACCTGCGTTGGTATTATATGAGTGGGTCCTCCACGAACTCGGGCGTGCAGGCGCCATCGCGGCCTTTTTATTTATGGCCTGCACCGCTTTGCGTTTGGCGCGGTTCAATACCCAGTCATCTGACGAGAAGCGGTTTTTTTCCGGGATGCCCAGTCCAGCCGCCGCTGCAGTGGTTGGCTCTATGGTCTGGGTAGGCTACGACAACGATTTGAGTGGATTGATTTA